>NZ_JAFBEP010000006.1 GCF_016908775.1 Defluviitalea raffinosedens
TACTTTTGCCCTTTTGCCATTGTAGACACTTCCTTCCCTTTTTATATTTTAAGGTGTTCGGCTTTTTGTGTCTACACTAATATACTAACACCACAGCCAACTCTTCAGCATTTGGATTAGGAACAAGTCCTGCATCACTAAATACAAATATACCATTTGATCCAAAATCACAATCAGGAACAACCATTACAAAAAATGAAGACACTAATTTTGTATTTGGAGCAGTTTTTAATATTTGAAGAGATGGTCTAAGTACATTAGCAGTAGAGTTCACAGCACCAGCTACCATTCCATCGGCGATACCTTTTTTAACCATCATTACTCCAAAATAAAGAGGATCTTTAAGAAGTTTTTCGGCCTGTTCTCTAGTCAATCCTTTGCTTTTTCTTAATTCTACTAAAGTATCAACAAAATCGTTCATACGATCATAATGTTCTGGATCGACAATGTTTGCACCAGAAATATTCAAGCCTTCTGCTTTTTCTAATATCGCTGCTTCATTTCCAACTAAGATGATATTGGCTAATTCTTCTTGTAAAATAATTTGAGCAGCTTCCAAAGTCCTTCTTTCTAACGATTCTGGTAAAACTATGGTTTTTTTGCAAGCTTTTGCTTTTTGCTTAATAGATTGTAAAAAGTCCACAATATTACTCCTTTCAATATTATTCTTTTATCTATTATAAACAACTTGCTTATTGTATACAATAGTCTTATGCAAAGTTTAGCATTTTTTTGTTTTTACATCCCCATTGACATGCGTTATTATGCATAGATAATAAAAATATAAGTAAAAACATTAAAAACAATAAAATGAGGAGTATTTCAATGAAAATTGTAGGCTTAATTACTGAATATAATCCTTTTCATAATGGACATTTATACCATCTTCAAAAATCTAAAGAAGCTACCGGGGCACAATATACCATTGTAGTTATGAGCGGTAATTATGTACAACGAGGTGAACCGGCAATCGTTGATAAATGGACCAGAACCAAAATGGCTTTAATATGTGGTGCTGACCTGGTTATTGAACTGCCGGTTGTATATGCAACTGCCAGCGCAGAATTCTTTGCATTTGGCGCTGTATCCATCCTTCATAATTCTGGCATTGTAGATTCCATTTGCTTTGGAAGTGAACATGGAGATTTAATGTTATTGTCACAAATAGCTAATTTTTTATACGATGAATCTGAGGATTTTCAAAAAAATCTCAAGATCTTTTTGTCTCAGGGCTTTCCTTTTCCAACGGCAAGAACCAAAGCTTTATTTAGTCTTTTAAGTCAAAATAATTCCCTTAAAAAAAGTGAGGATGAATTAAAAGAATTCTTAACCTCTCCGAATAACATTTTAGGAATTGAATATATTAAGGCACTCAAAAATCTGGGCAGCTCGATTAAACCTTACACCATTCAGCGAAAAGGCGCTTCGTATCATTCAAAAGACATTGAGTCTTCTATTGCATCGGCAACAGCCATCAGAAATGCTTTTAAAAATGAATCTGTTCATGACTTAAGTCAAGCTATGCCTAAAGAATGTTTTGATTTATTTATGAGAACTGTAGATTCTGGGACAGCCCCCATTTACTTTGATGATTTTTCACCAGACCTTCAGTATATACTGAGAACGACAACTCAGGAAAATTTACGTAGTATTAGAGAAATCTCTGAGGGATTGGAAAATAGAATTATAGAATATGCTTCTGGCAATTTCTTAATCAGTGAACTCACTAAAGCTGTCAAAACAAAAAGATATACTCTGACCAGAATTCAAAGAGCCCTAATGAATGTTATTCTTCAAATCTCTTCCAAAGATTTCTGGACATTTCAAAATAACGGAGGCCCTCAATACATACGAATATTAGGCTTTAGGGAAAGTGCACGTCCATTATTAAAAAAATTAAAACAGCGCTCCAGTCTTCCTGTTGTTTCAAATTTTAAAAAATCTTATTATAAACTGGATGGACTTCCTAAGAAAATGCTTGAAATAGAATCCATGGCTACAGATCTATACAGGCTTCATACACCTAATCCTTCCCAAAGATTAATTGGAACGGAATTTTCTACTCCATTAATTATTTTGGAGCAATAAAAAAACATATATATAAACAAGTTTAACATATTTATTTATTATAGTATGTGAAAATGCTATGGGGGAAATTCTATGGGATCTACAAAAAATGCTTTAAAAAGGTCTAAGCTTTTTTTTATTGCTATTGTAATTTTTACTGTTGGAGGAATTATTCTTTTTCCTCAAGAAGTATTTAATGCTTCAAAAAAAGGACTCTTGCTGTGGTTTAATACAGTATTTCCTTCTTTATTTCCCTTTATGATAGGTACTTATTTGCTGATTGAATTAGGGATCGTTCGTTTTATTGGAGTATTGTTTGAGCCCATTATGCGTCCTTTATTCAATGTTCCGGGAGTTGGAGCTTTTGCATGGATTATGGGGCTGACCTCAGGCTATCCAGTGGGTGCTAAAATTACAGCCGATTTACGGGCTAAAGGACAAATCACTCAAGTAGAGGCCCAACGCCTAATTGCTTTTTCAAATAACAGCGGCCCCCTGTTTATCTTAGGAGCCGTATCCGTAGGGATGTTGTCCAATCCTGAGGTAGGAATGTTTCTTTTAGGAATCCATTATTTGTCTTCTCTTTCAGTAGGTCTTTTGTTTAGATTTTACAAAAGAGAGGCTACATGTAAAAGCAATAGCTATAAACATCTTTTTAAAAGAGCCATAGAACAGCTTATTCAAGATCAAAAAATGCAATCTAAAAAAATAGGTTTTATTTTAAAAGAAAGCATTATTCATTCTATGGATTTAGTTACTCAAATAGGGGGATTTATTATATTATTTTCTGTAGTGGCCGAATTGTTAAAAATTTTTTCTATAATGGATTTGCTTAGCAAATTATTGCATCCGGTTTTCTTATTTTTAGGTTTTGACAAAAGCTTAATAAATGGGTGGATTCTTGCAATCATAGAAATAACAAATGGAATAAATATGATGGGTTCATCCTCTACACCCTTGATTCAACAATTGATTTTAATCAACTCAGTCATAGCATGGGGAGGTATATCCATCCTGATGCAAACTGTCAGTGTCATCAGTCATTCAGATATCAATGTTTCAGTATATGCTTTGGCCAAATTCATCCAAGCCATTTTCGCTATGATCTATACGATGCTTCTGTACCCCCAGATTAAAAATTTTCAAACCTATTCAGTTTTTAATACTTTTCAATACTTTCATCCGCACAATCCTTTATTGCAAACTTGGACCTACGTTTGCAGCAGTTTATGTATTTTATTCATCATACTAAACTTTATTATAAGAAAAAAAGCGTGCAATAAACGCACGCATTACTAATTACTTTTGTGTATTTCCTTTAAGTTCCTGACGATTTTCATAAATAGTGTTAATGGTTTGGCCTAAAGAATTTTCTAATTCAGATGTTTCCTTATGAATCTTTTCTAAAGCCTGTTTAATGTTATTTTCTACTAAAGACAAAATTTCATCTGCATAATCTATAGCGCCTAAACGCATTTGCTTTGAATTTTCTTTAGCATGTTCAATAATTTCTTCTGCCTGCTCATAAGCTCTCTTAGTAATCTCATTTTCATCAACTAACTTAGCTATTCTTTCGTCTGCTTCTTTCATGATACTTTCTGCTTCTTTCTGAGCATCAATAAGAATTTTATTCCTTTCTTCGATGACCCATTTGGATTGCTTAATTTCATTAGGCAACTTTAAGCGGATATCTGTAATAATTTCTAAAAGTTCATCTTTATCTACCATTACTTTCCCTGTAAAAGGAACAGCACTGCTGCTGTCTAAAATATCCTCCATCACATCTAATAATTGTAAAATACTATCCATATTCCCCCACCTCACATATATTTTGTCCGCAAATATTCTGCAACTTTCGGTGGAACTAAAGCATCGACATTTCCACCAAATCGTGCAATTTCTTTAACAACACTGGAACTTAAAAATGAATACTGTACATTGGTTGCAAGAAAAATTGTTTCAATATCACTGTTTAAATATTGGTTTGCCTGTGCCAATTGGAGCTCATATTCAAAGTCAGTAACAGCTCTTAATCCCCTTATAATGACATTGGCATTTTTTTGTTTTGCAAATTCAACCAAAAGTCCTGAAAAAGATTCTATGCTAATATTGGGCAAATCATCTGTTACATTTTCTAAAAGCTGAATACGTTCTTCAAGAGTCAAAAGTGGTTGCTTCCTGACATTACACAGTACCCCAACAATCAAATAATCGACAACTTTTGAAGCTCTTTTTATAACATCAAGATGTCCATAAGTAACTGGGTCAAAAGTACCGGGATAGATTCCGATTTTCATATTTAGTCCTCCAACAATCTTAAGAATGTCATTGTAGTAGTCTTATAATTTTTTTCTTTCCATAATTGGAACTTGTCCAAATTTGAAATACTTTTTTCTGATGCATGTTCAATAATAATATAACCTGAATCATTTAATAATCCATAATCAGCAATTTTCATTATTGTCTCATCTATAACATCTTCAGCGTAAGGAGGATCCATAAAAATGATATCAAAGCATTCATTCCGCTCTTTTAAAAGATCTAATCCTGCATTTACACTGCACTGATATACGATTCCTAAATGATTTAATTTTGTATGTAAAAGATTTTCTTCAATTATTTTTTTACATACTGGAGATTTATCAATAAATACAGCCTTTTTTGCTCCTCTACTTAAGGCTTCAATCCCTATGGCACCTGTCCCGCTGTATAAATCAAGAAAAGAGCAATCAAATAAATCGGGAGCAATAATATTAAATAAAGATTCTTTTATTTTATCTGTCGTAGGGCGTGTTTCGAATCCTTTTGGAACTTTTAACTTATGTCCCTTCGCACTGCCTGCAATAACTCTCAATATGGTCCCTCCAATAATCAACTGATCGTAGTTGATTTGATTTACAAATATCAACAAAAAAATCATTTTTACTTATAATTATAATTTTATAATAAACTGAATAAATGTCAATTATGATGTACATAATATTATTGAATCCCCTTAATATTCTTCTTTTATTTCTCCTCTCCCTTAAAATGCACTGATTATTTATTAATCGGTGTATTTTTTATTGTATATATTGAAAAAGGAATGACAAATGTCATTCCTTTTTCAATATTTTATCTTAAATTTATTGATTAAAGAGTTGTACTACCTGCCATTTGTTGTTCTTGTTGTTCAATCATTTTTTTAACCATGTATCCACCGATAGAACCAGCCTGAGCAGCTGTTAAGTCACCATTATATCCTTGCTTTAAAGGTACTCCAATTTCATTTGCAACTTCATATTTGAATTGATCTAAAGCTGCTCTTGCTTGAGGAACTACTTTTCTATTTCTGCTTGCCATGATATAATCCTCCTTTTAAATTTAGAGATGATGTTGTACCAATATATGTGGTACACTAGTATTATGTGCAATTTTTTGTCGAATATAATTGTTAAAATTTAGAACTATTACAAGGATATCTCTTTTATTTTTTCAGAAAAAAGTTGATGAATCCTGCTCTTTAATAATTGATGTTCTTCCTTTTCCAAATTAGGATCCATATTTAATACTTCAATACATGCTTCCTGAGCTTTTTTTAAAATAGAAATATCTTTATATAAATTAGCAATTTTCAAATCCGGAAGCCCGTGTTGCCTTGTCCCAAAAAATTCTCCTGGTCCCCTGATTTTTAAATCGGTTTCTGAAATTTCAAATCCATTATTCGTCTTTTTCATGACTTTCATACGTTCCATTGTAACTTTACTTTTAGAATCTGTTATTAAAATACAATAAGATTTAAATTGACCTCTACCAACTCTCCCTCGCAGCTGATGAAGCTGTGCCAGTCCAAATCGTTCCGCATTTTCAATGAGCATGATGGTTGCATTGGGTACATTGACGCCAACTTCGATTACTGTGGTGGATACCAATATGTGTATTTCTCCTTTTAAAAATTCTTCCATTACTTTTTGCTTTTCTTTAGGTTTCATTTTGCCGTGCAAATAACTTATATTATATTCTTCAAACTCATGTTTTATTTGATCTGTGTACGAAATAACTGACTGAAGTTCTTGATCATCAGATTCTTCAACCATGGGACAAATGATATATGCCTGTCTTCCACTCATCAATTCTTTCTTGATGAACTGGTAAACCCGATGTCTGTAAGAAGAGTTCACACTGTATGTATCAATTTTTTGCCTTCCGGGAGGCAATTCATCAATAATAGAAATATCTAAGTCACCATACAGTATAAGGGCTAAAGTTCTTGGAATTGGAGTGGCTGTCATCACAAGAACATCCGGATTGCTTCCTTTTTCTGAAAGTATTGTTCTTTGTCTTACACCAAAACGATGCTGCTCATCTGTAATCACTAATCCCAATGCTTTAAACGCAACATTTTCTTGAATAAGGGCATGGGTTCCAAAAACAATATCAATTTCTCCCTCTTTGATTTGCTTTAAAATATTTTCTTTTTGCTTTTTTGTGAGAGAACCTGTAAGCAAACCTGTTCTGATATTAAATTGATTTAAGATAGGTGCCAAACCTTGGTAATGCTGTGTTGCCAGAACTTCCGTAGGCGCCATCATAACCCCTTGGTAATTATTTTTAACAGCTATGAACAAGGCAATTGCAGCAACTATGGTTTTCCCTGAGCCAACATCTCCTTGTACCAGTCGATTCATTACCTTTTCACTGATCATATCTTTTTTTATTTCTTCAACTACTCTTTTTTGAGCACTGGTGAGTTCAAACGGCAAACTCCTGATAAATTCACCTAATTCACTTATGGATTTAAAAGCAATACCTTTTCTTTTTTGATCCATTTGATTTTTAATACTCATGAGACCCATCTGAAGCAAAAAAAGTTCTTCAAAAACTAAACGGTTTCTGGCAATAAAATAACTTTGATCAGATTCTGGAAAGTGTATATTGTTCATCGAATAATTGTAGTCAGCTAATTGGTATTTTTTACGAATCCATAAAGGTAAAAATTCTATCAACTGATTTTGAGTTTCATCCAATGCATTACGAATGAGCTGTCTTATTATCTTTTGAGATAACTTATATGTGCTGGGATAAATAGGAATAATGGGCCTTGCAAAAATATTTTGATCCTCTGCCACCTTCTCATAATCTGGTGATTCCATTTGAATTTGACCATATTTAAACGTCACTTTTCCAGAGAAAAGATAGGTATCATTTAATTGAAACTGCTTTTTCAAATAAGGTTGTCCAAACCAAACAGCAAATAAACTGCCGCTATCATCTCTTAAATTGACTTTTGTAAGAATTTGACGACCTTTTTTAAGGTTTTGAGGCAGTGTACCTATTTTAGCTAATATTGTATTCACTTCATTATATTCAATTTCACTAATTTTTCTTATTTTAGATCTGTCTTCATATTCTCTTGGAAAATGATATAAAAGATCACCAACTGTATATATATTTAATTTATTAAGCTTTTTTAAGGTCTGTTCTCCCACTCCCTTTATAGATTCTACAGGATCTGAAAGATTCATAAAAAACTCCTTTCATTAAGAAAAGGCTAAAGAAATGAATATAAATCTCTAGCCTTTTATACAGTATAAATTTTAAAATGTAACCTCTGCTTAGATCATCTATTATTCAACTGAAAAAATATAATAGTAAAGAGGTTGACCACCAAAATGCACTTCTACTTCACAATCAGGATAATTTTCTTCAATATATTCTTTAGCTTTAATGGCCTCTTCTTCTTTAACATCTTCTCCATAGTATATACTTACGATTTCACTGTCTTCGTCCACAATTTTATCAATCAATTCATATACTGCTTCTTCTAAGTTATCAGAAACTACTTCAATATTTCCTTCATCCATTCCAAGTATATTTCCCTTTTTAATCTCTCGATCCCCAATAACGGTATCTCTGACTGCAAAAGTAATTTGGCCAGTCTTAACATAAGACATACTCTCATTCATGGATTCTAAAGTTTCTTCGATCGAATGATCAGGCTCATATCCAATCATCGCAGCTATTCCCTGAGGAATCGTTTTAGAGGGGACAACAAAAATTTCTTTGTCTTTAGACAATTGTTGAGCTTGTTCTGCAGCTAAAATAATATTTTTATTATTAGGAAGTATAATTACTTTTTCTGCATTTACCTTTTCAACAGCAGTTAAAATGTCTTCTGTACTAGGGTTCATAGTTTGCCCACCCTGAATAATATAGTCAACACCTAGACCTTTAAAAATCTCCTGAATGCCTTCACCGATTGAAACAGCTATAAAACCTATTGGTTTCTTTTCTTGAGGTTTTGATTCTTTGATTTCTTCAACTATA
The DNA here is from genome assembly GCF_016908775.1 of Defluviitalea raffinosedens. Taxonomy (NCBI): domain Bacteria; kingdom Bacillati; phylum Bacillota; class Clostridia; order Lachnospirales; family Defluviitaleaceae; genus Defluviitalea; species Defluviitalea raffinosedens. The sequence goes on from NZ_JAFBEP010000006.1 coordinate 8,374, forward strand.
ACTTTATTACTATGCTGTTCGCGCATATTATCAATTTTCATATTCGTTAATGAACCAAAAGTCAATCCTTTTTCAATCGCTTGTCCCGGGTGGTCTGTATGTACATGTACTTTGATCACCTCATCGTCCTCAACGACTACTATGGAGTCACCGATTGAATTCAAGAATTCTCTTAGTTCACTAATTTGTGACGGATTATTTTCGGAACGATTAATAATAAACTCTGTACAATAACCGAATGTAATATCTTCATTACTTATGGTAGACAAAGCACTGTAAGAACCTTTACTGATTCCTGCAGAAACACTTTCCTCCAAATGAATATCCTCTTTGCTGCTTAGAGCTTTTAAAGCACCTTCGATAATGTAAAGAAGCCCTCTTCCTCCTGCATCAACTACTCCTGCTTGTTTTAAAACCGGAAGCATGTCTGGCGTTTTTTTCAAAACAGTATGGGCGTAGGAAAGTACTTCTTTCAAAAATTCTTCTATATTATCTGTTTCCAATGATAATTGCAATGCTTTTTCAGTTGCTTCTCTGGCCACAGTTAAAATTGTGCCTTCTTTTGGTTTCATAACTGCCTTATAAGCAGTTTTAACGCCTTCTTCAAAAGCCTCTGCCAAGGCAACAGTGTCTATGGTACTATGAGTTTGAAGTCCTTTAGAAAAACCCCTAAAAAGTTGGGATAAAATAACTCCTGAATTACCTCTTGCACCTCTTAAAGAACCAGAAGCGGCTGCCTTTGCAATTTCAAATACATCATTTGAATCAGACTTTTCAACTTCTCTGGCTGCCGCTAATACCGTTAGAGACATATTTGTTCCTGTATCTCCATCTGGAACTGGGAAGACGTTCAATTCATCTACAATTTGCTTGTTTTGTTCTAAATAATTTGCTCCTGCTATGATCATTCTTTTTAGCGTAGAACCATCTATAGATAAAATACTCACTTTGCTGCCTCCTTTGTATCCATTAATTGTCTACTCGAACACCTTCGACAAATATATTGATTTTTTCTACTTTTAGTCCAATAAATTCTTCAACTTTATATTTAACGGTATTAATTAAATTGTCTGCCACAGCAGAAATCTTAGTACCGTATTCAACGATAATATGAAAATCAATTGTTACACCATTTTCGTTAATATATACCTTAATACCTTTAGTGAGGCTCTCTTTTCTTAACAACTGTACTAAGCCATCAGTAACGTTTTTTGTTGCCATTCCTACGATTCCATAGCATTCCATTGCTGTTAATCCGGCAATACGCGCAATGACTTCCTCTTCTATAAATATATTTCCATATTCATTCATTAAACTACCAACCATAGCGTAACCTCCTGCATCATCATTTTTTCATCACAATATCACTATAGAGTATGCTATTATATATTATATCATCTTTTCTAGTTTTTCAAAATAAAATTGTCAATAATAAATATATAATAAAAATATATTTTCCCTTGCATTATGATATAGTATCTGATAAAATAGTTTTGTTGTGTCACGGTGATGGAATTCAAAGGAGGTGTTGTGTGATGGCAAAATGCGATATCTGTCAAAAAGGTATTCACTTTGGTATTCAAGTGAGCCACTCTCATAGAAGATCCAATAAACAATGGAAACCAAATATTAAAAGAGTAAAAGCTGTAGTGAATGGAGCAAATAAGACATTAAATGTATGTACAAGATGCTTACGTTCTAATGCAGTTGTTCGTGCAAATTAAAAAAACAAAGTTCTTTTTAGAACTTTGTTTTTTTATTGCATAGAAAACCCATAAAGAAGCTAGTCTTCTTATTTCAAAAAACGCTCAATCCCATTCTTATCTTAACTAGATTTTATACCGCATAATTTTTTTAATATGGAACCAAGAAATTTTGGCATTTTGACTACCATGATTTTCACTTCTTCCACCTCCGTTAAAATTTTATGATAAAAAAATATAACCTAGCAAAATAAGTATTATAGACAAAATAATAATAAATGTAGTCCCAGGAAGAAGAAAAACAAGAAGCATGCCAATTCCCATTGCAATAAATATTAGCCCCAATACTCTTTTTTTCATTTCCTTCTCCTTAATCAATAATATTGCTTATTATAGTCTATTCCATATATTTTTAATGTGTGCAAAGCAAAACGGACTCAACATATGATCTGTCGAGTCCGTTTTTTAATTGTCCTTGGCCTGAATGATTAACAACAATCCAGATTGGAGCCTTATACGGGCTTTTGAAGAAAGCATTACGTTACTTATACCATAGGAGCTGCCAGCAACTAATGTTGCATCTTTAAGTGTATAATAAAGTCCCTCAGTACATACTCCCTTTACTTCCATCGTAAAAGGTATTAAAGATACAATATCATTTTTATTCCCATAGATTATTACTTCCCGATCTGTTAAGTAAATTTGATTATGCTCATTTATAAGTGTTGCTGCTACATTTTGCTTTAGCGCTGAATAAAGCAAATGAACATTTCCCAAGGTATGGTCAAAGCGAGTTCCTATTCCGCCAACAATCCATATATGAGAAGGTCTTTTTGCAATTGCATATTCCAAAGCAATTTCAGTATCTGTTTTATCTTTTTCTGAAGGAAAGGTCTCAAAAGGAACATTCTGATCTTTAAAGAATAATATAGTTTCCTCAGAAGCTGAATCAAAATCTCCAATAATGAGATCTGGAGTTAAATTTAATATTCTTGCGTGTTCCATTCCTCGGTCTGCACAAATAATAAAATCAGCCTCATCAACGTATTTTTTATAAAATAAATAATCTTTTATTTCTCCGCCGGCCAAAATTAATATATTCATTATTACTCTCCAAATTTACTAAATACTTTTATAAATTCTTGTATCGTTTCAACAGGATTAGGTGTATCATAGACTGCTGAGCCGGCTACTAAAATATTTGTTCCTGCTTTAATAATTTCTTCTGCATTATCTAAATTGGCTCCTCCATCTATTTCTATTTCTACAGGCAACTGATTTTCTTGAATATACTTAGACAATTCTCTAATTTTATCTAAACATTGAGGAATGAATGTTTGTCCCCCAAATCCAGGATTAACAGTCATAATAAGAACCATATCTATATCAGGGAGTATATATTTTAAGACACTTAAATCTGTTGCCGGATTTAAAGCAACGCCTGCTTTCATTCCTAATTTCTTAATCTGTTGAACGGTTCTATGAAGATGTGTGCATGCTTCAGCATGAACAGTCAAGATATCAGCCCCTGCTTCATGAAAGCTCTCCAAATACTGATCCGGATTGGAGATCATTAAGTGAACATCAAACGGAAGCTTCGTATGTTTTCTTAAACTTTTGATGACAGGGGGTCCTAAAGTTATATTAGGCACAAAATGTCCATCCATCACATCAATATGAACAAGGTGTGCTCCCCCTTTATCCAGTATTTGTACTGCATCTTTTAATTGAGAAAAGTCTGCCGATAATATGGAAGGAGCCAATTTTATCATGTCTTACCATCTCCTTTGCTTTGCTGATTCAAGTTCGTTATAAATGAATCTATAGCGCTCGTATCTTCCTTGATCAATCATACCTTCATTTAGCTTTTGCTTAATCATACATTGAGGCTCGTGAATATGACTGCATTCAGAAAATTTGCAGTAATCCCTGTATAAATTAAATTCTTTAAAATACTTTTGAAGTACATCAGGAGAAATATGCTCTAGGGAAAGAGAGCTAAAACCCGGTGTGTCTAAAACAAAACCTCCCTCGCTTAAAGCAAGGAGTTCTACATGACGTGTCGTGTGTTTCCCTCTCTTTACTTTTTGGCTAATATCTCCTGTTTTCAGTTTTAAGTTGGCATCTACTTTATTTAATAATGATGACTTACCTACTCCGGAAGGACCTGCAAAAACAGAGGTTTTACTCATTAATTCTCTTTTTAATTCTTCAATTCCTATATTTGAAACCGTACTTGTTAAAATGACTTTGTAACCTGCTCTTTCATATACAGACTTAATCTCTTCATAATCTTTTTCAATATCTAAATCGATTTTATTGATACATATACAGATATCTAAATTTTGCTCTTCAATCAATACTAAGAATCTGTCTAAAAGTTGGAGATTGGGATCCGGACTTTTTGCAGCAAAAACAATAATCGCTTGATCTATATTTGCAACTGGCGGACGAATTAAGAGATTTTTTCTTGGTAATATTTCAATAATACTTCCAGTCAACTGACTCTCATCAGGAATAATTTTTACGATATCACCTATGTAAGGAGTAATGTTAGTATTTCTAAATTTACCCCTTGCCTTACATTCATATATTTTGTCTTCTGCTTTAACATAGTAAAATCCGGCAATCCCTTTAACAATAGTTCCAGTGATCATATTACCTCCTTCATATTACTCAAAATCAATGGATTCTCTATAATATATATCATCATTCATATATACCTCAATATACCCTGTCCCTTCACCGGTTACAGCAATATCTAAAGGAAAATCCGAAATTGAATGAGTTTGCTCATAAATAAAATTATTTTCTCCATTTAATCTTACTCTAACGTGGAATGTATCAGTATTCGAATCAAGGGGAGCCAATATGGTAATATGTTTTTCCACTGGCCCAGTTGATGGAGATTCATTTGGATGTTGACTTTCTGATGGTTCTTGCTGTTCTTCTTTTCCTTCACTGACAACGAAACCAACTTTATAACCTTCTTTTACGGTTTCTCCAGCTTGTATGCTTTGACTCACTACATATCCCTTTGCAACATCACTGTGAGGTATATATGTAATCTGTCCAATGCCAAGTCCTGAATTTATTAATTGATTCTTTGCAGCTTGTTCAGTTAAATTGAGAAGATTAGGAACAATGACTGTTTTTATTTCAGGTCCTAAACTCACAGTTAATATAACCATTTCACCAGCTTTCAGCATAGTGCCTGCTTTTGGCTCTTGAGAGATCACAATATTTTCATCTACTGAATCATTATATTGAGCATCTCTTCTTATATACAGACCTAAATCTTCTAACATACTTTTCGCATAAGCATAATCTCTATTTTCTACATCAGGTACTTCAACGGTTTGTACACCTTTGCTGACTACTACTTCAACTTCTGAGTTTAAATTGATAATCGTACCTTCTTCCGGATCCTGCATGATGATTTTTCCTTCAGGAATCTCGTCATGATAAGCTTCATCGCTTACTTTCAGAATCAATTCTTTTTCTTCCAATAGTGCTTTAGCCTCTTCAATATCCAGATTAACAAGAGAAGGCACTGCAACCACTTTCGGTTCTAAATAACTTTGAATAAATTTAATGCCTATTGCACTTATAACAAAAATAAGAATAAAAGCTGTAAAAACAGCTCCTGCTGTAACCCATTTTTCTCTGGGATCTTTTTCTTCAGGAACTTGTTCCTTCTTATCCACTTCTTCCTTATTTTCATTAATACTATTTTTCTTATCGCCTCTTAGCAATTTCATATCTTGTTCAGACATTTGAATAGTCGGTGAATTTTCTATATCAGGTATTTTTACAAAACTACCGTTAGGATGTTGTAAAGATTGTTCCATGTCTTTAATCATTTCATCAATATTCCTGTATCTGTTTTCAGGCTTCTTTTGGGTAGCTTTTATAATAATATCTTCGAGACTTGTAGATAACTCAGTGTTATAACTTCTTGGTGAGGGAATATCTTCATTTATATGTTTTAGGGCAACCGTAACAGGACTTTCTCCTTCGAAGGGAAGCATTTTGGTCCCCATTTCATACATGACAATCCCTAAAGAGTAAATATCACTTGTCTTATCTATATAACCACCTCTGGCTTGTTCCGGTGAAAAATAATGTACAGAACCAATTGCATTTCCTGTGGTAACAACTGTTGATGAGTCTACCGCTCTGGCAATACCAAAATCTGCAACTTTTAATACCCCTTCATCTGTAATCAATATGTTTTGTGGTTTTATATCTCTATGGATAATATTTTTTTTATGGGCATGTTGTAACGCTGATGCGATATCCATTGCCACACTAAGAACTCTTTCTGACGTAAAAGGTGCTTCTTCCTCAATAATTTGCTTTAAAGTTTTACCATGAATGTATTCCATTACAATATAATGAATATGATCTTCATATCCAACATCATAAATACTTACGATATTAGGATGAGATAAACTGGCAGCCGATTGTGCTTCCACTCTAAAACGAGAAACAAATTCTTCATCAGAAGCAAATTCCTCTCTTAATACTTTTATTGCTACATATCGATGGAGTTTATTACATTTTGCTTTATAGACGATGGACATACCGCCAGCTCCGATTTTTTCGATGATTTCGTATCGATTGCTCAATATTGTACCACGTTGTAGCATTGCTTCACCTTCCTTTCGTCCCCCTAATAATAATGACGGAAATGTTATCTAGTCCTCCGTTTTCATTGGCTTTATCCACTAAAGTCTGCGCAATTTCATCCAAATTATCTTTAATTTTAACAATATGTATAATTTCTTCATTATTTAACATGTTGGATAAACCATCTGAACACATAAGAATAATACTTTCTTCTTCGATTTTTGATGTATATACATCAACATCCACAGTGGGATTTGTACCAACAGCTCGAGTAATCGCATGTCGCTTAGGATGATTAAGAGCTTCTTCTTCGGAAATCGTGCCCTTACGGACCATTTCCTCAACAAAAGAGTGATCTAATGTAAGCTGATGTATTTCGTCTTTACCAATAATATAAAGCCTGCTATCCCCAACATGGGCAACATGTATGATGTCCTCCATCAAAACAGCTACAAGAAAAGTTGTTCCCATACCTTTATAAAGTTCATTTTGCATAGCCTTCTCAAATACTATATTATTAGTATGTGCAATAGCATTTGTCAAAAATTCTTGAATATTGTCATTGGATATTACATCGTTTCTATGCTCATGGACGTAATCACAAAAACTCTGAATTGCTAAAGAACTGGCATATTCACCTGCCCGATGTCCTCCCATTCCATCTGCAACGATATAAAGGTTCGGAAGGCAACCAAATTGACTGTCATAAATAAATATGGCATCTTCATTATTTTCTCTATGTTTTCCTTTATCACACCTTCCGGCAGAAATCATACCTTCTCACCTCATTTCTTCTCCAAATATCTCCTTCTAAGCTGACCACAAGCAGCATCAATATCACTGCCAAGTTTTCTTCGAACGGTAGTTTGAATGCCATAAGACTGCAATGTATCCTGAAAATCCTTTACTGAACTTGATGTGCTTTCTTTAAGACTCGACTCTTTAACCGGATTCATAGGTATCAAGTTAACATGACAAAGCATTCCTTTTAATCTTTCACCTAATTCCCGGGCATGCTCTATTCTATCATTCACATGATCTATCAGTGCATATTCAAAGGTAATTCTTCTGTTGGTCATTTCGATATAGTGATGGCATGCTTCAAGAATCTCTTCAATAGAATATTTCTTTGCAATCGGCATCATTTTTTCTCGAATAGTATCATTTGGAGCATGGAGTGAGACTGCCAATGTAATCTGAAGCTTTTTACTGGCCAGTTCATACATTTTATCAACCAAACCACAAGTAGATAACGTAATATGTCTTTGTCCTATGTTTTGTCCCTTTGGATGATTGATTAATTCGATAAACAAGAGAATATTATCTAAATTATCCAGTGGTTCTCCGCTGCCCATGATTACTATGTTTGATACCTTTTCATTACTGTCTTTTTGAATTTGATAAATTTGCTCTAACATTTCGCCGGCTGTTAAATTTCGAATGAGTCCATCTAAAGTTGAAGCACAAAAAGCACAGCCCATTCTGCACCCTACTTGTGATGAAATACAGGCTGTATTACCATAGGTATAATGCATCAAAACACTCTCTATTATATTATTATCTTTTAATGCAAACAAGTATTTTGTCGTTTTATCAATATTTGAAACTGCTTTCTGTTCCAGCTTAAGTTTGTTCCATTCAAAATTTCTTTTTAATTTTTCTCTCAAATCTTTTGGAAGATTCATCATTTCATCAATTTGGTCAACATTTTTTTGATGAATCCATTGAAAGATTTGAACGGCACGAAAACTTTTTTCATCGAATTCTTCCATTATGTTTGATAACTCATCTATTCTTAATGATAAAAGATCTCTACTTTTCATTTTCTTTACCTCTTTCGCTTCAATCGGGCAATAAAAAAGCCATCGCAGTTGTGAACATTCGGAAACAATTGAATATACCCCTTTTTGGATGTATCACAATAAAGCGTTTCAGGAATATAGGGTTCAACAGTATCCAAATCAAAATCAAAGTTTTGGATAAACCAGTTGATATTTTCTAAGTTTTCCTTTTCTGAAATAGTGCATGTACTATATATTAAAACGCCTCCAGGTTTAACATATTGTGAACACACAGATAATATTTTTCTTTGAATACTAACCAATTCATCAATATCCTTACTGGACTTTTTCCACTTTATATCCGGCTTTTTGCGAATAATACCAAGTCCTGAGCACGGAGCATCTATCATCACTCTGTCCATTTGGCATACTTTTTCCTTATCCAAAATTGTTGCATCATAAAGTTCTGTTGTAATGATCTCAATACCCAGTCTTTTAGCAGAATTTCTTATTAAAGTCAATTTATGTTCATGAATGTCCCTGGCAAAAATTTGTCCCTGATTATTCATTAATTCTCCGCAATGGGTCGCTTTGCCTCCAGGTGCTGCACACACATCAAGAATCTTTTCTCCCGGCTTTGGATCAAGAATATGTCCAACTAACATGGAACTTTCATCCTGTACTTGAAATAATCCCTGATTAAATGAAGCCAAATCATTAATTGCAGAAGTCTGCGAAATATGAATAGCTTCCGGTAAGAAAACACCAGGGGATACCTTAACATTCTCTTTTGCCAATAACTCCATCAATGTATCTTTATTGGTCCGTAAAAGATTACATCGGACAGTAATTTGGGGATTTTTATTGGAGGCACTGCATAATTCTTCAATAAAATCAATAGAATAATATTCCAGCCAGTACCTTATAATCCATTTGGGGTAAGAATATTTTACACATATATATTCTATGGGATTTTTGCTTCGATCAGGGTAAGAAATATTATTCATATTTCTTGCTATAGTCCTTAAAACGCCGTTAACAAAACCAGATAACCCGCCTAATCCTCTTTTTTTTGCAATTTTTACTGCTTCGTTACAGGCAGCTGAAACTGGCACTTTTGACATAAATAAAATCTGATAAACTCCCACTCGGAGAATGCTTAAAATCAAAGGCTTCATTTTATTTGTTTTTGTAATGGAAAACTGGTTGATCACATAATCAATGTGACTCATATGTCTAACCGTTCCATTGACCATTTCTGTAATAAAGGCTTTATCCAATGTATTTAAATGAGTATACTGAGAAAAATGTTCTTGGAGAGAAAAATTGCTATATGCCTGATCGTCATTGATTTCACATAGGATCTTTACAGCAATTTCTCTGGGGTTTAATTTTGTCATTTAATTCCTTCCTTTATTTAAAATGTTCTTTTAATATTTCTTCAATAAAGAGACTTAAACTTTTTAAAAAGGCGTTACTAAGTAACGCCTTTTTAAAAGCTTTAATCATCTCTTCGTCCACCAAATACGGTTATAAGATGCAATAAGTTCGCTATGGCAACAGCTGCTGATGCAACATAGGTAAGAGCTGCTGCGCTAAGTACTTTTTTCGCAGGACCAATTTCATTAGCTGCTAAAAATCCTTCATTTTCTAATATGCTTATTGCTCTTCTTGAAGCATTAAATTCAACCGGTAAAGTTATTAATTGGAAAAGAACAATTCCCGAAAATAAAAGTATTCCTAAATTGACTAGGAATGAAGAAAAAATAAGCCCTAACACAATTAAAGGCATCGCCATTTGGGAACCGATATTGACAACAGGAACAATGGTATTTCTTATGGTTAAAAACATATATCCCTTATTATGCTGAATGGCATGACCTACTTCATGGGCTGCTACGCCTATAGCAGCAATACTATGACTATTATATACGGTACTTGATAATCTTAAGGTTTTACTTCTTGGATCATAATGGTCCGTTAATTGTCCGGGAATCATCTCAACTTGAACGTCATAAATTCCGGCAGAATGCAATATAGCTCTTGCTGCTTCTGCCCCGGTATAACCGCTTATGCTTGCAACCCTCAAATATTTATTAAACGTAGTATTAACCTTTGATTGAGCATACATGGTCAATAATATAGCCGGGACAACAAGAAAAATATATGAAGGCTCGATATACATTCCTGGTAACATGTCATCACTCCTTATTATTTACATCAATATATCTTATTATAACATCCTCAATCTCTTGCACATTTATAGTCGTATTGAAACATGGACCATTGGGAAGCTGATTTAAAATACCATAAATAGGTATAGTGTTTACATCAAGAATTCCATTCACCAAATCTCTTTCACAGGCAACAGCGATAACATATTTGGGATGCGTTTCCACTACCGCTTTTCTCGCCAAAGTCCCTCCCGTAGCAATGGCTATTTTGCAATTGAATTGCTCTTTTAAGTGTTTTAAATCAACTATTTTACATTGGTTGCATTCTTTACAAGCTAAAAGATTAGATGTAATTTTAATACCGCATTGTGAATTCTGAACGCAATGAGGTATTAAAATCAGTATGTCCTCAGAAGTTCCTCTTAGCTTCATGGAATCAACACAAATATTATTCATATAAATAAAAAATTGATTAACAATACTTTTATTTGCATGAAAAAAGTTTACTATAGCTAAAGCCAGAGGATACATCCATCTAAGAGTAGAAAGCAACATTTGGGGAGAAAATATAAATACCTTCCCTCTTTTATAAACTGCAATCAGAAAAATAGATGCTGAAATAAAAATGATGCCTATTATTAAAAAGAATAAAGTTAATAAGGAAAACAGTAATTTATAAAAATAAATCGGAATAAGCTTATAAGCAGTTAATAAAATAATGCAAATACCTAAGAAAAAAATGGTAGTTGCCACAAGTATTTTAGTAAATTGCTTTACCCATATATCCACAGAAACCTCCTAGAAATGGGACCCCAAAATAATATTTTGTTCTATGTCATGGCCTCTTAAATATTCTTCTACTGTCATTCGCTTGCCATTGGGCGCCTGTATTTCAGTAATAAGAAGACTAGAATCTCCCGTTTTAACGATCAAACCTTTATTCTTTATAACTTCTACAATTTCTCCTATGGCATTAAATTCATAAATTTTATCGTAAACCTCAGCTTTCCATATCTTAATCATCTGGTCTTTATAAAATGTGTAAGCACTGGGCCAAGGAGATAATCCTCTGATCAAATTAACGATTTTATATGAAGGCTGGGACCAATCAATTAATCCATTTTCTTTTTTCAGCATTGGTGCATATGTAGCTTCGTTTTCATCTTGCTTTTCTCTCTTTATGTTTCCTCTGATCAGTTCATTCAATGTTTCTTTTAAAAGTTCTGCGCCGACAGGGGCCATGATATTATGAAGATCTCCTGCCGTATATTCAGGTTCTATGAAAATTTCTTTCTTTAAAATCATATCTCCTGTATCCATTCCTTCGTCCATAAACATCGTCGTTACACCGGTAATCTTTTCTCCATTGATTATTGCCCACTGAATAGGTGCAGCTCCACGATATTTAGGAAGTAAAGAACCATGAACATTTATGCAACCGTATGTTGGGATGTCTAAAATCTCTTTCGGAAGAATTTGCCCAAAGGCGATGACAACAATCAAATCCGGTGCGATAGATCGGAGAACTTCAATAAATTCAGGACTTCTTACTTTTTCTGGCTGAAATACCGGAATATTATATTTTTCTGCTAACTCCTTTACTGGAGGAGCAACCATCTTTTTCCCTCTTCCTTTGGGTCTGTCAGGCTGAGTTACTACAGCAGCGATATAATATTTTTCATCAATTAGTTTTTGCAGACAAGGAACAGCAAAATCTGGTGTTCCCATAAAAACAACTTTCATTTTTTTCCTCCTTTTTGCTATTCATTCACATAGCGAATCACTTTATCAGTAAACAATACTCCGTTTAAATGATCTATTTCATGGCAAAAAGCTACTGCAAGAAGACCTTCGCCTTCCAGAATAATTTCTTCGCCATGTCTGTTTAAAGCTTTTACTTTTACTCTTTGGGGACGTTTAACCTCTCCTGATAAACCTGGAATGCTTAAGCATCCTTCTGCACCAATTTGCTCTCCTTCTTCTTCGATAATTTCCGGATTAATCAATTCAATGATTCCGTCTCCTACATCTATAACAACTATTCTTTTTAAAACACCTACCTGAGGTGCTGCAAGCCCTACGCCTTCTGCATGATACATTGTTTCTGCCATATCGTCTAATAAAGTTAATATTGATGGGGTAATTTCTTTTACTTCTTTAGATTTTTTCCTTAAAATTTCGTCCCCATCTTTTCTAATTTGTCTTAACGCCATTACATTTCCTCCTTATTCTATCATAATAATTTTCTTCTTTTCAGTTTCAATTTAATACATCATCAATGGATCTATGTCTGATTGAATCTGTATTTCTTGGGTATTTAAAATACTTCTAAATTTGCTGATGCAGTAAAAACTATATTTCATTAGAAGATCTCTGTCATCACATTTTACAATAATTCTCCAGCGGTATTTATTTTTTATCTTGGATAAAATTGCAGGGACAGGTCCGAACAACTCAAATTTATCCTTCTTATTCAAGTATTTCATAATTTCCATAAGCTTATAAGCACTGGAAATAACAAGTTTTTCGTTAGTACCGGTTATAAGGATCAAAAAAATATGTGTAAAAGGAGGATAATTAAGTTGCTTTCTTAACTCTATCTCCTTTTGATAAAAGGACATATAATCATGATCTTTTGCTGTTTCAATGCTGTAATGACTAGGATCATAGGTTTGAACCAGTACTCTTCCGGGAAGTTCTCCTCTCCCGGCTCTTCCGCTTACTTGTGTAATAAGCTGAAAAGTTCTTTCTGCAGAACGAAAATCCTGAAGATGGAGAGTTAAATCTGCAGCCAGGATTCCAACCAACGTCACATTGGGAAAATCATGTCCCTTCGCAATCATTTGTGTTCCGATCAAGATATCTGCCTTATGAGATTTAAACTGATCCAATATTTTTTCATATCCATATTTACCTTTTGCTGTGTCTAAGTCCATCCTTAACACCCTGGCATCAGGAAAGTGTTTTTTTACCTCACTCTCTACTCTTTCCGTTCCCACACCAAAATATCGTATATGGGATGAACCACACTGGGGACATATAGATGGAACCTTCAGTTTATCTCCACAATAATGGCATTGAATAGAGCGATTATATGCATGGTAGGTGTATGAAATGCTACAATTCTTGCATTTCAATACATATCCACATTTTCTGCAGGAAACAAAATTTGAAAAACCTCTTCTATTTAAAAATAGTATAGTCTGTTCTTTATTTTTAAGGTTTTTTTCAATTTCTTCCTTTAAAGCAACACTAAAAATAGATCTGTTGCCTAATTCCAGTTCTTTCCTCATATCGATGATCTCTACTGACGGAAGTTTACTTTCATTTGCACGATGACTTAAAGTTAAGAGTTCCATCTTTCCCTGTTCACATTCAAAATATGACTCCAAAGATGGCGTTGCAGAAGCTACCACACATACGCCTCCAACCATTTCGCATCTTTTTCTTGCAACATCCCGGGCATGAAATTTGGGAGATATTTCTGATTTATAGGTATTTTCATGTTCCTCATCCAATATAATAAGTTTTAATGATGTAAAAGGAGTAAATACAGCCGATCTTGGCCCGATCATAACTGATACTTTGCCTTCTTTTGCCTTTTTCCACTGGTCATATCTTTCCCTTAAAGAAAGTTTACTGTGAGTAACAGCAACCTGGTCTCCAAAACGTCCTTTAAATCTTTCAACCGTTTGAGGAGTCAATGATATCTCCGGGACAAGTACAATGGACTGTCCGCCTCTTTTGATCACTTCTTCTATCAATTGAAGATATATTTCTGTTTTTCCGCTTCCTGTGATTCCATGAATGAGAATTGAATCTCCTTTTGAATGATCCAATTTACTTATGATATATTGTATCACATTTTTCTGTTCTTGAGTAGGAAGAAGAGGCTTTGCTGATTTAAAATCCATATGACTATATGGATCTTTATGAATTTCTACTTCCTCAATTTGAACAATGTTTTTATTCGCTAAAGACAGTATTGAAGAATTTGAGACTTGAAGAGCTTTTTTGAGTTCATTTACCGGTATCCAATCATTGATCATCAGCATGGATAATATTCTTGCTTGTGCATGATAGTTTTTCTTACTTTGATAGAGCTCTACAATATCTTCTAACTCTTCTAAATCCAAATCTTTATTAATAGAAATATATTTAATCGTATAACTCAATTCCTTAATCTTATCTTCTTCTTGTATCTCAATAATTCCTTCTTTAGAGAGTTTTTTGATATATTTGCTTGATTCTTTTCCAAATATATCATAAACATCTTCTAAGAGAATATATTTTTGCCGGCTCATTAAAAAAGAAAGGATTTCTGTTTCTTCTTTACTTCTTCTTTTAAAATCCAACAAACCAGTTTCTCTCAACTGAGGAGCTATTCTTATAAAATATTCACTTTTGATTTTCATGCTGGAAGGCATTATAGTACGGAGGCAGTCAATCATCCTGCAGCCATAGTACTCTTTCATCCACTTTGCCAACTCGAGTAAATGTTCATCAAAAAATGGTACTTGATCTACTATGGAATAAATTTCTTTCAATTTATTAGAATCAATGGATGTTGTATTGCATAGTCCAATTACGAAACCTTCAACTTTTTTATTACCCTTTCCAAAAGGAACCAAAACTCTTATGCCTATCTCAATTTCATTTTCCATAGTTTCAGGAATGATGTAATGAAATATTTTATCCAGGCTTTCATGAGAAATTCCTATGATCACTTCTGCAATCATTTTTTCACCCTTTACTTTAACAAAAACACCCTTATGGGTGTTTTTGTAAATCCAATACTTCATCTAAAATTTTATGCGCTAACTCAATTTTAGTCATCAGAGGAAGCATCCTTTGCTCACCAGATTTTTTTACAATTTCAATTTGATTGGTATCATGTCCAAAACCAACATGATCTTTGAGTATATTATTAATGCAAATCATATCCAGATTCTTTTTTTCTAATTTTTCTTTTCCATATTTCAACTCATGATCACTTTCTGCCGCAAATCCTACTAAAATCTGATGTTTCTTTTTCTTGCCAAGTTCTTTTAATATATCCGGGTTAGAAACAAATTCAATTGTCATTGCTTTATCGCTTTTTTTAATCTTAGTAGGCTGCACTGTTTTAGGTCTATAATCACTGGGTGCAGCAGCTTTGATTACAATATCACAAGAGTCAAAGTATTCCAGTACTTTATGATACATTTCCTCTGTCGTTGTAACATGTATAACATTACAACTTGGTGGCGGTGTCAAATGAGTTGGCCCGGTAATTAAAGTCACATTTGCACCTCTTTTTATAGCTGCTTCTGCGATGGCATACCCCATTTTTCCAGTACTATGATTGCTGATATACCTTACAGGATCAATGGATTCTCGAGTTGGTCCCGCTGTAACAATCAGATTTTTTCCTTTATAATCCATCTGTCTTGAATTAAGAATTTGCTGAACTTCTTCAATAATTACATCAACATCTGCCAATTTTCCTATTCCTACATCTCCACAAGCCAGCCTTCCTTCTGAAGGATTGATGAAATAGTATCCTAATTCCTTTAAAGTTCTTATATTTTTTTGAACAATCTTATTGAGATACATAGCTGTATTCATAGCAGGAGCAAACACTACAGGCGCTTTTGTAGCCATAATGGTGGTTGAAAGCATATCGTCCGCTATGCCGTTGGCCACTTTACCAATAATATTTGCTGTTGCAGGGGCTATTAAAAATAAGTCTGCTTTTTGAGCCAAAGAAATATGTTCAATATCCCAGCTAGAAGGCTTCTCAAACATATCCGTTATCACCGGCTGATTTGACAGAGACTGAAATACTAAAGGTCTAACAAACTCTTGAGCTGATTTAGTCATTACAACCTGAACATTTATATCCTGTTTGATTAGACGACTGACGATCTCGCAAGATTTATAAGCAGCAATTCCACCTGTGACGCCCAGGATAACTGTTTTTTTACTCATATTGATCTCTCCTTGCGCATTTGTCATTGGAGTAAAGACAATTCTTAAGAATAAAATCGCCCTTTGGGGCGATTTCAGGTATATTATTGCTCATAATCACTATATTGGTCATTGTCAATTACATTATTAGTATTAACCATTTCGTTTTGGTTTTCAATATTTGCTGAAAGATCAACTTGATTCGTTTTAGTTTTAATAGTAACTTTTCCTTGATACAATTCTTCAACAGCAATTGAAACAGGCTTATTCACCTTTGTATTCACTAAAACTTTATCACCATCAACAATTTGTCGAGCTCTTTTAGCAGCTGCAATAACGATGGAATAACGGCTGGGTTTATATTCATCAGAACTGTTCTGTTTTATTTTTTCCCTTAACTGGATATAAGATGGGTAAAGCATTAAAATCCCTCCATTTTAATTTTCTCTATTAAATCTAAATTTCTATTTGCTTTCAAATGTTCCGCCTCTACAATAGTATGAATCTTTTCTGCTGCATCCTTTATTGAATCATTGACTACCAAATAGTCATATTTCTCAATCATATCTAATTCTTCCAAAGCTCTTTTAAGACGCTTTTCAATAATTTCTTCCTTCTCTGTACCACGACCCACGAGTCTATTTTTTAATTCAGTTAAACTGGGTGGAACTATAAAAATCAAAACAGCCTCAGGATTCGATTCCTTTACTTTTAGAGCCCCCTGCACTTCGATCTCCAATATTACATCCTTTCCTTCTCTCAACATTTTTTCAACATAAGATTTTGGCGTACCATAGTAGTTCTCGCAAAATTCTGCCCACTCAATTAACTCTCCCTTATGTATCATTTCTTCAAATTCCTGTTTAGACTTGAAAAAATAATGAACGCCATCTTCTTCTCCTACTCTTGGGGAACGAGTAGTTACTGAGATCGATAAAGCATATTTGTCATATTTAATCATTTCTTTTACAATGGTGCCCTTTCCTGATCCTGAAGGCCCAGAAATAATTACAACAATCCCCTTATTATTATTCATTTCTAATCCCCTTTATTATTCATCGATTTCATCTTGTAAGCTATCTTGTTCTTTAAATGATAATCTATGAGCTACTGTTTCAGGTTGTACAGCAGACAAAATAATATGGTCACTGTCTGTAATAATTACTGCCCTGGTTCTTCTGCCATATGTAGCATCAATAAGCATTCCTCTGTCTCTGGCTTCTTGTATTACACGCTTAATAGGCGCTGACTCAGGGCTAACAATAGCTACTAACCTATTTGCAGAAACAATGTTTCCAAACCCAATATTAATCAGTTTTATGCCCATCATATTCCTCCTTAGTTTGGCTTATTCAAGATTTTGAATCTGTTCCCGTATTTTCTCAATTTCACTTTTTAGCTCCACAACTGAATGTGTAATTTGAAGATCATTGGCTTTAGACCCTATAGTATTAACCTCACGATTCATTTCCTGAGCCAGAAAATCTAATTTTCTGCCTACCACATCTTCAGTAGTTATTATATCTCTAAACTGAGAAATATGACTTTCTAAACGAACAATTTCTTCATCTATACTACATTTGTCTGCAAATAGCGCAACTTCTACTGCAATTCTATTCTCATCCAGAGAATGATTGGGAAGAATTTCCTGAAGTCTTTTTTCTAATTTGATTTTATATTCTTGTACCAAATAAGGACTTCTCTCTTTTATAACGGATAAGTGTTCTTCCAATTTTAAGCTTTTTTCCAGAAGATCCTTTTGAAGTTTACTGCCTTCTTTTTCACGCATTAAAATAAAAGCATTAAAAGCTTCAATTAAGGACTTTTCTAATAAGCCCCATAAAAAGTCCTTATCATCTTCTTTTTTATTTATTGTTATTACATCGGGAAATTTTGAGATCAGAGATACAGAAATATCGTCAATAACATCATTATTTTCTTTTATTTTCTTTAAAGCTTTAACGTAAGCTTCTGCCAAAGATTCATTTAACGATATTTCATAATCATCGCCCGAAGTACTTTCAAAAGAAATAAAAACATCAATTTTTCCTCTGGATATTCTATCCTTTAGAAAATTCTTTACATTTTCTTCTAAATAATTCATGGTTCTAGGTATACGAATATTAATATCACTGTAACGATGATTAACCGAACGTATTTCAACAGTAAATTTTTTCCCGTTTAAAACAGCCTCTCCTAAACCATATCCTGTCATACTACGAATCATTATTTTCAACTCATTTCTAAAAAACTTTCCTTTCTATATTTTTGTATTATATCGCACGATTTTATGTAAGTCAATAAAGTGAACTTTAATAGAATAATCCTCCTTTTAAAGTAAAATATTTAATGATATACTATCTGTGATATTCAAAGGAGGAATAGATTGATGGCACTGGACGGAATAGTTATTTCTAATATCGTTTATGAATTAAAAAAGCTTTTATTAGGAGGAAGAATTGATAAAATCTATCAGCCGGAATCCGATGAAATTGTTTTACATACAAGAGGAAAAGGGAGCTCTTATCGTTTATTGCTTACTTCCCATAGTAATCATCCAAGACTTCATATTACAAATCATAATAAGAAAAATCCCGAGTCTCCTCCAATGTTTTGCATGCTCCTTAGAAAACATTTATCCGGAGGAAAAATCGTTGATGTGATTCAGCCTGATTTTGAAAGGATCGTAGAATTTCATATAGAATCTTTAAACGAAATGGGAGATTTATGTATCAAAAAACTTATTATTGAAATCATGGGGCGACACAGCAATATTATCTTAACTGACAGTGATAACCGTATACTCGATAGCATCATCCATGTATCCAAAGATAAAAGTTCCGTAAGAGAAGTATTGCCCGGAAGAATTTACGTCAGGCCCCCTTCTCAAGATAAATTGAATCCTTTATTGGTGCCCGACAATGATTTCGGGAAATTTTTAAAGGGTACGAACGGAACAAAGCTTCAGCAAGCCATTTATAAGTCTTTTTCGGGAATCAGTCCTGTTGTGGCATCTGAAATATGTTACAGGGCTCATCTTGATCCCTCGCTTTACTTAGAAGAATTAACGGATGAAAATAGAAATGCTTTATCCAATGTGATGCAACATTTATTTAGTCTGATCAAAAATAATTCTTTTACGCCTCAAATCATTCTTCATCCGAATACCAATGAACCTGTAGATTTTTCGTCTATAGAAATGACTCAATTTCTTGATTACAAAAAGCAATCATTTGATTCCATATCAGAAGTAATCGAACTATATTATGCCGAAAAAGATAATTTATCAAGAATTAAGCAAAAATCCAATGATATTCATAAAATCATTCAAAATAATCTGGAAAGATGTTATAAGAAAAAAGATTTACAGCTTCAAAAGTTAAAGGAAGTTTCCGACAGAGAATATCTTCGGGTTTATGGCGAATTAATTACTGCAAATATTTATGCCATTTCAAAAGGAATGAATTCTTTTGAGACAATTAATTTTTATGAAGAGGAACAACCCCTTGTTACGATTCCATTAGATCCTATGCTTACTCCATCAGAAAATGCTCAACTCTATTTTAAGCAATATAATAAAGCTAAGCGTACCCATTTGGCGCTTATAGAGCAACTTAAGCAAACAGAAGAAGAGATTCAATATTTAGAATCCTTATTAACTGCTACAGAGTCCAGTACTGATGAAAGTGACATTAACGATATACGCTATGAATTGAAAGAACAAGGGTACATAAAAATGAGAAATCCAAAGCAGTCAAAGAATCAAGTCAAATCCAAACCTCTGCATTTTTATTCCAGTGACGGCTTTGATATTTATGTAGGAAAGAACAATCGTCAAAATGACGAGTTGACTCTTCGTTTTGCTTCTCCGTCAGATTTATGGTTTCATACAAAAGATATTCCTGGCTCCCATGTAATTATAAAAACTCAAAATAAAGAAGTTCCTCATACTACCATTTTAGAAGCTGCAAATCTTGCTGCATTCTATAGCAAAGCTAAAACTTCAAGCAATGTACCCGTGGACTATACACTCAAAAAAAATGTTAAAAAACCTAATGGCGCTAAACCAGGAATGGTAATTTACGATCATTACAATACGATTTATATTACTCCTGATAAGCTAAAAATTAAAAATCTCACTGCAAAAGAATAAACTTATAAAAACATAAACCACAATTCCAAGGGCAGTACCCTCTGAATTGTGGTTATTCTTTTAAACGACCAATTTCATCAATATATTTAAGCACAACATTCTTGTTAATAAGTAAACTAATGGATGTCATTTCTGAAATAATATGAAGAATAATAAGCAAAACAATAATTGGAATTTTATAATTCATATTGAATGAAATGGCACTTGTAAATCCAAGAGTATACCCCAATATGTTTGCGCCTACGTCTCCCAGCATATATTCTTCTCTTAAATCTCCTTTTATAATAGTCAATATGCTTCCAATCAATATAAGTGTCAGAAATCTGTCCGGTGCTTTTGAAAATATCCAAATCAAAATACTTATGATTATAAATATTTTCAATGCTCGTCCCGGCCTGACATCAAATAAATTCATAGTATTTATAAAAAACAAGATGATCAGTGTATTAAGCAATAAATCCATTAGGCTTATTGAAAAGGAAAAAGACACATATAAAGCAGTTAATCCTCCAATAATCGCTTTTAGTCCACCGGATGTCAATTCTCCTTGATACATTTTGGACAAATGGCCTTTTAAACCTTTAATTTTGTCTTCTTCCACCAAATCATCAAGGATACCTGCAAAACCAATAAATGATAATCCAAATAAATACACATAATACATCATTGGTTGATCCGTAAAAAAAACAATAAAAGAAGATGAAACAACTGAAGATAATAACAGCAATATCCCTATTCCTATAGGTATTTCTTTTTTATTATAATTAACCACTTTTATATCATGATTATTTAAAAATTCAATTACAAAAGATTTCCATAAAATTGAAACAAAAAAAGCTATAATACCTCCTAATACATAAAGTATCATATGTCACCATCGATCCATTACAGTTTTGTATTTATAATATTTTTTTGCTAAAACACAGACAATGTCTATTAATTCTTTTCCTCTGTGAATGAATCCCTGAAGGTCTCTTCTGGTCTCTCTATGTTCCATCAATACAGGAATTTCTTTTATTTGTAAATTTTGATTTAACAGATCAATTGTCATTCCTATTTCCACACCAAAGCGATCCGGTATTTCAATGTTGGAAAGGACACTCCTAGCAAATACCCTTTGGCCGCAAATAGGATTTTGAATACTTTTCCCTGTCAAAAGTTTTACTCCAGTTTGAGCAACCTTCTTGACTATACCAAATCCACCTTTTATTTTAGGATCTGGGAAGAGGGCTATTGTGACATCCGCTTCATCATAATACACAGGTTCAATCAATTTCATAACTTCCTTTGAAGTATATCCTATATCTCCGTCTAAAAAGGCTATAATCGGATACTTAGCAATTTCCAAGCCTTTTCTTATAGCAGCTCCTTTTCCAGAATTCTGAGGCAAAGAAATACATATAACACGTTCTGATTGAACATCCATTACTTTTTCTCTTGTTTGATCCTTTGAGCCATCATCAACCACTATAATTTCTCCAATTATTTCCATTTTAGACTCAATAAGTCCTTTGAGGGTTGCCTGGATTCTTTCCTCCTCATTATAAGCTGGTATAATCACAGATACCTTTTTGTGCAATCCTTTCCCCTCTTTCTAACATAGTCTGAAAAAACCCTTTGCATCGATTAATTTAGAACCTACTAACATTCTTGTTAAAATAGTGCTGGACATTCCTTTTCTGTTTTTCTCCAGGAAGTCTATAATATTGTTATGACTGCCTACAGTTACGATAAATGATGCACCCATAAAATATGTCATCAATATAGCCGCATCTTCACTGGTTCCAAAGCAAAAATACTTTTCATACTCAAGATCAAGTTGCTTTAGACGTTCTTCTCCCGGACATATACCATCCCAATACCCATGAACAACAATATTTTTAACTTTTCTTAGCGTATCATCAGATACACTATCCATATCTCCAAAGACAATATCCGGTATACAGTTGATTTCTGCAAAGCCATCTGCCCCACCATCTACTCCGATCAAAACCGGATGACTTTTACTGATAAAATTTTTAAGTTTGACTAAATCGTCCATATAATGATGTCCTCTAATAACAATGAGTACAGGTCTATTACATATTTTCACATTAAGTTTTGGAGTCTTTCGTGGTAAAAATAATTGATTTTTTTCCTTCTTCATGTACTCTAATGTATTATCTATAAAAGAACTCATTTGATTCTGTATGTTTTTTTGAGATAATCGTTGATATATGTCACATTGACTTTTTGTAAATGGTTTTAATTGTATCTTTACTTCATTTTTGACTAATACATTTTTTTTAATGATAATTTCATCATTTTCTTTAATATATTTAAAAATATTATGATCTGTATTTTCATAGATAGGAATTTTTGCATCCAGAAGTAACTTAGGTCCCCGATTGGGATATCTCCCTGATATGAAATTTGACATATTAATAACAGCTTTTACCCTTTTGGAAGCTAAACTATACGCACAGGCATAATCTAAATCTTCATGATCAATAATTGCGATATCATTGGGCGTAATTCTCTGAATTAAGTTTTTTGTTTTGTAATCTATTTTCGCAACACCTACAATACTCATTTACTCACCCACTTTTTTTCTCGTCTTTATTTAGTATGGGTGATTTTAAAATAAATATAACAAATAAAAAAAGCTTTCCTGCTTTTAAATATAAAGTTTAAAAACAGGAAAGCTTTTTTTATGTATTATCCTACTTGCAATTCTAATCGCAAGCGATCAGCAATCAACGCGATAAATTCACTATTCGTAGGTTTACCTTTTCCATTATTGATCGTATATCCAAAAAGCTTATCAATTGTATCCATTTTCCCCCTGCTCCAAGCCACTTCGATGGCATGACGGATCGCCCTTTCTACTCTGCTGGGAGTAGTATTATAATTCTTAGCAATAGATGGATATAATTGCTTTGTTATTGAATTCAAAATATCCATATCATTAATAGCCATTATAATTGCATCTCTGAGATATTGATACCCTTTAATATGCGCAGGAATCCCAATTTCATGAATTACATTAGTTACTTCAGTTTCTAAGCTATGAGCAGAAGGAGCATAAGAGCCTTTATTGGAGTTTACACTGATGGATTTATTTTTTATAATTTCATGGTGTCCCTTTAACTGGCGTATGCGAGTAATAAGAGTTTCCATATCAAAAGGTTTTATAATATAATATTCAGCACCTAAATTTAATGCCTTTTCAGTAATTTTATCCTGTCCAACTGCTGAAAGCATTATATACAAGGGTCTTTTGGACATAGAAATAGAATTCAATTTCTCCAATACACCTATTCCATCCAAGTGAGGCATGATTACATCTAAAATAGCAACATCTGGTTTTTTCTCTAAAATAATGTCACATGCCTCTAAACCATTCGTAGCGATCCCAATAACTTCCATGTCACTTTGTTTGTTTAAATATTCTTCTAAAATATCACAAAAGTCTTTATTATCATCTGCTAACACAATTTGTATTTTACTATTCAAACAAATCCCCCCTTTTTTATTGTAAAGACTTTAGCCTCTAACTCATAGCCCTTCTCTGGACAATATACAGTTCATTCCTATTATAATGAATTGACAGAATAAAATCAAGATTGATTATTCACAAAAATATGCTCACAAATAAAATAGAGTATATTATTCAATTTTATTCCATTAAATCTTCCTTTTTAAGCATACTTTCAATAAAAATACCATAGCCTTTAGTAGGATCTTGGACAAAAACATGGGTAATAGCGCCTATTAATTTGCCGTCTTGTAAAATAGGACTACCACTCATACCTTGAACAATACCATTGGTTTTGTCAAGTAAGCGAGGATCTGTGATTTTTACAATCATACCTTTTGAAGCATCTTGATTAAATTTTGAAATTTTTTGAATATATATATCAAACTCTTCAATTTTATTCCCCGAAATATTGGAACGAATAACTGCTTTTCCTTCATGAATTTCATGCTGAAGACCAATAGGAACCGTTTCATTTGGAAGCATATCACTTTTATGCGGATCAATTTTCCCAAAAATGCCTTGTGTTGTATTGAGCTCAACACTTCCAATTCTTGATTCTTCTGTATCATAAATAGCTCCTGTGAGCTCTCCTGGAATGCCTTTTTGACCTTTTTTTATAGAAGTAATTTCTGCTTTCATAATTTTACCACTTTTAATAGGCATAAGCTTTTTTGTATCGATATCAGTTATACCATGGCCTAAAGCTCCGAAGGAATTTGAATTGGGATTATAATAAGTTATTGTTCCAATACCCTGGGTTTGATCCCTAACCCAAGCACCGATTTTAAATCGTTTATCTTCTTGGCTTTTAATAGGCTGAATACTGGCTTCAATGATTTCATCTTCTCTTTTTACTTTCATTTTCAATTTCTTATTATTACTGTTTTCTATAAAATCAATGAGCTGCTCTTTATTTTCTAAGGGCTTCCCATTAACTTCTAAAATTAAATCTCCTGATTCCAATACACCTTTACTTGGTTCATATACTTTTCCATCAATTCCATTTACATTTCCGGTTCCCAAAACCATAATACCATCAGTAGCTACATTCACTCCCACTGTCATTCCACATGGAACAACTTCCATAGGAGAAATGACGTCCACTTTAACGGTTTTAAGAGGAAGAACTCCCAGAAGTTTCAGTTTTACATCTAAAGTACCTTTTTCATCGGACTGAATAGAAAAAGGCTCCTGTAAACTAATATCGATATCCTTTTGGTCGATAGGTCTATTATTTACTTTTAGAACACCTTGCTGATCTGATACTATTTTAGCCTGAAGAGGTACATTGAATTTAAATTCATGTTCTCTTCCTGCCACTAATTGAATTTCTTCAGGAATATATAAAAATGATGCAATAAATGGGCTTATAAAAGCAATAAGAAATATAAATAATATACCTATTTTCAACGATTTACAATGTTTTTTTTTCCCAAATTTCAAGGTTCACACCTCGCCAGCATAAGTTAAGTTTAAAAGATTAATTTATTTATAATGGTTTATAAGCATAAATTAACCTTTTTAAATTGTTCTTATACCAGCCAAAAACTATTAAAAAAACCAAAACACAAAAAAACGTGCAAAAATTGCACGTATCTATAAAATACAAAATTTCAAAAAAAGGCTAATGTGAACTAAGTCATTTTATCCAAAATTGACTTTAAGTTCATCAGCCATTTTTTTCATTTCTTCAGCATTCTTTAAAGTAATATCTGTGATTGACGCACCACTGGTCAACCTTGCAAGTTCTGTGATGATTTGCTGATTGTCTAGAACTTGAACAGAAGAAATAGTTTTTTCATTCTCTACCTTCTTTTCAATTCTGTAATGCTGATCCGCCATGGCCGCTATTTGAGGTAAATGCGTAATGCAAATAACTTGATGCTTTCTGGAAATAAAACCCAGTTTTTCAGCTACTTTTTGCGCTGTTCTTCCACTAATTCCGGTATCTATTTCATCAAAAATCAATGTATCTATTTCGTCGATATCTGCCAAAACACTTTTTAGAGCAAGCATAATTCTAGACATTTCTCCTCCGGAAGCAATTTTTGAAAGGGGTTTTATGCCTTCTCCTGGATTGGTAGAAATCATGAATTCCACTTGATCCCAACCATTATCATTAAAATGTTCTTTTTGTGAAAAATGAATAGAAAACTTTGCTTCTTTCATTTCCAGCTCATGAAGCACTTTTTCTATACTGTTTTCAATGATTTTCGCTTTTTCTTTTCGTATATCAGATATCTTTTTACATAGATCAGTTATTTTCTTTTCTAACTCCAAATACTCTTTATGGAGTTGCTTTCGCTTTTCATCGCTATTAATTATAAAATTTAATTCTTCTTCTATTTTTCCCTTATATTCAAGAATTTCATCAATAGTATTTCCATATTTTCTTTTTAAATTATAAATTAAATCCAGTCGCTTTTCTGCATCTTGCAGTTCTTCAGGATTATGATCAATTTTTTCTCTATAGTTTCTTATATCTCTTGAGAGGTCTTCTAATTGAATAAGAAGGTTTTCAGCAGTTTCGTATGCAGGCAATAACTCTGAATCTATCCCTGACAAATCTTTTAAGATTTTTGACACTTCTCCTAAGTTATCATACGCTGATGAGCCTTTAAATGCATTATCGTATAAAAGAGTATAAGCATGATCAATGCCCTTAGTCAGTTTTTCTGAATTATACAGTATCTTTAGCTGGGATTGTAATAGCTCATCTTCATTTTTCTTTAATTTAGCATCTGAAATCTCATCAATCTGAAATTTTAAAAGATCAATTTTTCGCTCTTTTTCTTTTTCATCTACGATCAAGTTTTCCATTTGCTTTTCAATGGCTTTATATTCTTTATAATATTGACTTAGACGATTTTTATAGTCTTTTAATACATCTTTGCAAAACTCATCCAGCAATTCGATATGTTTTCCTACATTCAAAAGGGATTGATGCTGATGCTGGCCATGAACATCAATCAGCAAATTGGAAACTTGACGTAACATTCCAAGGGTTACTGTCTGCCCATTGATACGGCATATGTTTCGTCCCGTTTGATTAATCGATCTTGATATAAGTAAATATCTGTCTTCTTCCAAATGAATTC
Organism: Defluviitalea raffinosedens; assembly: GCF_016908775.1. Taxonomy (NCBI): domain Bacteria; kingdom Bacillati; phylum Bacillota; class Clostridia; order Lachnospirales; family Defluviitaleaceae; genus Defluviitalea; species Defluviitalea raffinosedens. The sequence continues at coordinate 35,384 of NZ_JAFBEP010000006.1, forward strand.
CCATATCTTTTAGTAAATCCACCGCTTCATCTTTTCTTAAAAAGAAAAGAAGTTCTACAAGGGCATTGCTTTCTCCGGATCTGATCATTTCTTTAGAAGTTCTTTCTCCTAAGGCAAAATTAATAGAATCGATTAAGATAGACTTACCCGCACCTGTTTCACCAGTCAAAATATTCAAACATTCATCAAAATCCAATGTTATTTCATCAATTAAAGCTATATTTTTTATATATATGTGTATGAGCATGAAATTCCTCCTTAGTCCGAATTAAGGATACGATTCAGCTTCTCCATTAATTTAATTGTTTCATCTTCGGATCTTACCGCACAGAAAATGGTATCATCTCCTGCAATGGTGCCCACAATTTCTTGATAATGAAAAGCATCCATAGCTGCAGCTACTGCCATTGCCATTCCAGTAAGAGTTCTGATGACAAGAATATTTTGTGCCCGATCCATGCTCACAAATCCATCTCTGAAAACTCGTATAAATTTATCCGAAATTTGCTGCTCATTTTGAGTAAGAACAGCATACTTTTGAGTTCCATGAGGTGTTGGCACTTTAGTAAGTTTTAGTTCACGTATATCTCTTGAAATGGTTGCTTGAGTGACTTCATAACCTGCTTCTTTTAATTTTTCAGCTAATTCCTCTTGCGTCTCAATAGAATTGCTTCGAATCAATTCGAGAATTTTCGATTGACGCTTCACTTTCATATCTTTCACTCCTAGTTCCAACTATTTTTTTTCGTAATATATCGAAAAAACTATAGTTTGAGGTTTTTATCAAACTTGTTTGATATTGAGATTTTTGAATGGTTACAATATCATTACTTTTTAAGTGATATCCCATTTGTCCGTCTATGGTCAAAATGACATCACAGCCAAAATTTTCGCCAATCTGAACCTTTATGATATCTCCATCGGACACAACAATGGATCGAGCATACAGGCTGTGAGGGCAAATAGGAGTAATTACCATCATATTTGTATTAGGATCAAGTATTGGACCTCCAGCAGACAAATTATATCCAGTGGAGCCTGTGGGAGTAGAGATAATAATTCCGTCAGCTGGATAGTCATCTACAAAATTGTCATTGATAAATATCTTTAAATCTATAATCCTTGAAAGAGAACCTCTCGTGATCCCGATATCATTTAAGCAAATAAATTTCCGCTCGTCATTATGGCAGTCGTAGACGCTGGCCTCTAGCATCATTCTTTTTTCAATGCTGTATTCTCCATTTAAGACTTTTTGCAACGCTTCTAAAGAAGATCTTTTTTCTACTTCTGCAAGAAATCCCAAAGTCCCCAGATTAATTCCAAGTATAGGAGTATCATAAAGAGCTGCATTTCTTGCAGCGCCTAAGAAAGTTCCATCTCCCCCCAGAACGACTATAAAGTCAGAATCTCTATATAATTGATTTTCATTCTTGGCTAAATCAGAGCGTTGGAGAAGTTGTGCAGGAACTTCTAATAAATTGATCGTACAATTCTTTTTTTCGAGCCAGTCAAGAATCATCGCAGTATTAACTAAGCCAATATCCTTCTCAACATTAGGAAGTAAGCCTATCCTTTTCATTTCATCACCACATTTAGTTTAATTCATTATGTGCTTCTTGAACTGTCTTATTGATCAGCAATTCAACATTCTCAATCTGATCATCTATGTTATGTTTGCTAAAATGTGCCAAATATTCAATATTTCCCTCAGGTCCTTTTATGGGAGAAAAGGAAAGTCCTTTTAAATAAAGATTTTCTTTCATTCCATAATGAATTACATTTAAAATAACTTCTTCATGAATTTTAGGGTCTCTTACTACCCCTTTTTTTCCTACTTTATCCCTTCCTGCTTCGAATTGAGGTTTGATCAAACATACGATCTCACCAGAATTGATTAATAAATTTTTGACAGGTGACAAAACTTTTGTAAGAGATATAAATGAAACATCTATGGATGCAAAATCCCCCAATTCTTCTAAGTCGTCTTTGGTTACATATCTGATATTGGTCTTTTCCATGCAGACAACTCTTTCATCTTGCCTTAGTTTCCATGCAAATTGGCCGTATCCTACATCAATAGCATATACTTTTTTTGCTCCATTTTGAAGCATGCAATCTGTAAATCCTCCAGTAGATGCTCCAACATCCAGTGCAATCTTATTCTTAAGATTAATTGAAAACACCTCTATTGCTTTTTCCAATTTAAAACCGCCACGACTTACATATTTCATAACTTCTTTTACTTCTATATTGGCATTTTCATCTACTTGCATTCCTGCCTTAACTTCTTTCATACCATTTACTAAAACTTGACCCGCCATAATACTGGCTTTTGCTTTTTCTCTAGATTCAAAAAAACCTCGTTTTACTAATAGAATATCTAGGCGTTCTTTATTCGTCATTCGCTGATCATCCTTCAACTAATATGTTCTTTATTGTCTTCTGCATACTGTCTGCATCTAAGTGATATGCTTTATATAATTCACTGCAGCTACCATGTTCTATAAATTGATCTGGAAAAGCAAAAATTTTAACGAAAACATCTTTAATGTTATGTTGGGCGAGAATCTGCAAAACATTGGAGCCAAATCCACCTGTAATAACATTGTCTTCCATAGTGAAAACAAACTTATGTTTAGCGCAAAGATTAAGAATCATTTCTTCATCTATAGGCTTAATGAATCTGGGATTAATTAAAGAAAGTTCTATTCCTTCTGCTTTTAAATTTTCTACAATGGTTTTTGCAAATTCCATCATTTTCCCAACCGCAAGGATAACTCCGTCTTTTCCATCAAAAATAAGCTCACTTTTTTGATATTGAATAGGTATTCTATCTGAAGTCAATACATTTAGGGCTTTACCTTTGGGATAGCGAATGGCTACTGGCCCTTTTACTGTAAAAGCGAATTTCAGCATTTCTTCCAGTTCCATTTTATCGCAGGGTGCCATAATCGTCATATTAGGCATATGCGATAAAAAGGACAAATCAAAAATCCCCTGATGCGTTTCTCCATCCGGGCCCACAATACCTGCTCTATCAATTGCAAATACAACAGGAAGATTTTGAATGCATACATCATGAATAATCTGATCATAGGATCTTTGAAGAAATGAAGAATAAACTGCAAAAACAGGATGAAATCCGCTGGAAGCCAAGCCTGCTGCAAAGGTTACAGCGTGCTGCTCTGCAATCCCAACATCAAAAAATCTTTCGGGATATTTTTCCTGAAACCCTTTAAGCCCGGTACCGTCAGGCATAGCCGCTGTGATCGCAACAATTTTTTTGTTTTCATTGGCTAAACGAACTATTGCTTTTCCAAATACATCTGTATATGTTTCTTCCTTTGATATACCCAAAGCTTTCCCAGATTTTACATCAAAAGGTCCAACCCCATGATATTCACAGGGAAGCTTTTCAGCATGAGAATAACCCTTTCCTTTAATCGTTTTTACATGAAGAAAAATAGGCCCTTTCATCTTTTTTATCTTTTTTAGTACACTGACAAGAGATTTCATATCATGTCCATCAATTGGACCAACATAAGTAAAACCGAGCTCTTCAAACAAGGTTCCCGGCACTAATAAGTATCGTATGCTTTCTTTTGTTCTTTTTACTGTTTTTGCAACACTTTTTCCTATACCGGGTATTTTCTTTAAAATCTGATCAATATCTTCTTTTACTTCAAGATATACGGGTTCTGTTCGAATATTATTTAAATACTTAGAAAGGCCCCCTACATTGGGAGAGATAGACATTTGATTATCATTTAATATGACGATCAAATTGGTGTTGGATCTCCCAGCATTATTCAAAGCCTCAAATGCCATTCCCCCTGTTAAGGAACCATCTCCAATCACGGCAATAACCGAATAATTTTCTTTATTCAGATCTCTTCCTGCAGCCATGCCTAAGGCTGCCGATATAGATGTAGAACTGTGTCCCGTTTCAAATATATCGTGGACGCTTTCTTTCCTTTTGGGGAAACCGCTAAGACCTCCTTTTTGCTTTAATGTCGCAAAGCTATTTTTTCTGCCTGTGAGAATTTTATGAACATAACTTTGATGTCCTACATCCCAGATGATCTTATCCTGGGGAGAATTAAAGCAATAATGAAGTGCTAAGGTTAATTCTACCACTCCAAGATTAGAAGCCAGATGCCCACCTGTTTGGGAAAGTGTATTAATTAAGAAATTTCTTATTTCTCTTGCAACAATATTAAGTTGATCTATGCTTAATTTTTTTAGTTTTTCGGGTGAATCAATTATATCGATGAATTGCTTCAAACTGCTCCCTTCTTTCTTTAAGTAACAATTTTATGTTTTGTCTTATTTTAACCTTTTACCATAGATGATTTCAAGCATAGAATCATAATTAAGAAAGAATAATGGGCGAACAATGTCCGCCCCTAACTACATACGAATCAATGCAATTACTATACCTAGGATCGCTCCCACAAGGACTTCGATAGGGGTGTGACCTAAAAGTTCCTTGAGCCTTTCTTCAAAATGTAATTCGTCATGCTCAATTTCTTCGATGATTTTATTTAAAACAGCTGCCTGTTTCCCAGCAGCTCTTCTCACCCCTGCTGCATCGTACATAACAATAAGTCCAATAACAAGACATGCCCCAAAGAAAGCAGAATCATAACCCATTTGCTCTCCCACTCCCACACACATGGCCATTACAAAAGCAGAATGAGAACTAGGCATCCCTCCTGAGCCAATCAATCTTGAAAAATCCATTCTTTTACTTTGGATAAGTACCAGAATCATTTTAGATAATTGGGCAACAAACCATGCTAAAATAGATGTTCTTAAAACTTCGTTTCTGAATATAGATTCAACTGCATACAAAGCTAATCCTCCTCAATAAGTGCGAGACATTAAATATTCTGACAACCAGAATAAAAACTGCCCTTTCTCTTTAAAAATTTCTAATTGATGTGCAGCATCTTGGGAAAGCAGTTTCACATATTCTTTTGAGGACTCTAATCCTTTTAAAGATACAAAGGTTGCCTTTCCATTTCTTTCATCGCTTTTAATAGGCTTTCCTAATTCCTCCTGGGTACTGATGACATCCAGTATATCGTCTTGAACTTGAAATGCCATTCCTAAGCAATATCCAAATCTCTCCAAGGCTTTAATTTCTTCATTTGATCCTTGCCCTAAAATTGCCCCTGCTTTTAAAGCAGCTTGAATAATTGCAGTAGTTTTATTCTCATGGATATAATGAAGGATATCTTCATCTATATTTTTATTTTCAGAAATTAAATCAACAACTTGTCCACCAATCATTCCTTTTACTCCTGCGGAAGATGCAATAATATCTATTGCATCAATAGCTTCCCAGGATTTATGTTTTTTCGCCGCTTTAATCATGATCTCAAAAGCTAGATTCAGGAGTGCATCTCCAGCCAGTATGGCCAATCCTTCACCATACACTTTATGATTTGTTAATTTTCCTCTTCTATAATCATCGTTATCCATTGCTGGAAGATCATCATGGATTAAAGAATATGTATGGATCATTTCTAAAGCGCAGGCAAATGGATAAATAATCTCTCCAACGCCTCCAACAGCCTCAAAAGCCGACATCATTAATACTGGCCTAAGTCTTTTCCCTCCTGCAAAAGAACTATATCTCATGGCATCATAAATCACTTTTGCATATCCTTGAGGTTGTGGAAGGAATTCTTCTAAATATTTATTAGTAATTTCTACTTTGTTATCCAGTTCCTTTTTAAAATTCATTGTTATTCTCCTCTATTTGATAAGGCTTTTCTATAAACTTTCCTTCAGCATTTTTTTGCAGCATCATAACCTGTTTTTCAGCTTCTTCCAGTTCTTTTGAACAAAGAGAAGCTAACTCTATTCCTTCTTTATAATAATTTAAAGATTCTTCCAAAGAAATATCTCCATTTTCCAGTATATCGACCAATTCTTCCAGTCGTTCTAAGCTCTCTTCAAAAGTTAAGCGTTTTTTCCTAGGCATTATCCTTCTCCACTTCCTTCCGGGTTCCTTTAACACATGCCTGAATGAATCCATCTTTCACTCGAATATTGACATCTTCATTGATTTTAACATCTTTAACGGATGAAATGGTTTGTCCATGATGATCCATAATAATAGAATACCCCCTGGTTAATGTATTTAAAGGGGACAAAGTCTCTAAAGTATTTATTGTGTGAATCAGATGAGTTTTATAGGTTCTTAATTTATTATTGATATTTTTATGAAGTGCTTGCTCTAAATCATCTAAGTCTTGCTGCCTGCGATAAATTAATTCCATAGGCTTTTTAAATATTACACGATTTTGCATGCCCAAAAGTCTGTTAGAATATAAAGAAATTCGTCTATCTATTAGCTGATTTAAGCTTCTCACAATATTGGAAACTTTAGAGATATATTCAATTCTTGAAGGAACAGCTAATTCTGCAGCAGCTGATGGGGTTGGGGCTCTAAGATCAGCTACAAAATCTGCAATTGTAAAATCTGTCTCATGCCCAACTGCAGAAATGATGGGAATCTTAGACTCATAAATCGCTCTTGCGACAACCTCTTCGTTAAATGCCCAAAGATCTTCAATAGATCCTCCACCTCTCCCAACAATTAACACGTCAGCTTGTCCCCATTCATTCATGGCTTTTATTGCTTCCGCTATACTTTTTGGTGCTTCTTCTCCCTGAACCAAAACAGGATAAATGACTAAATCTATATTAGGATTTCTTCTTTTTGAAATTTGGATAATATCTTTTATAGCTGCACCTGTCGGAGATGTAACTATTCCTATACATCTTGGGAAAGGAGGAATTGGTCTTTTATGCTCTTTTTCAAACAAACCTTCAGCTTCCAAATCTTTCTTTAGCTTTTCAAAGGCTTCATAAAGAGCACCTATACCTTCTCTTTCCATTTTATTGACATAAATTTGATATTGTCCGCTTCTCTCATATACAGAAACTGCCCCTTGAACCATTACATGTATACCGTTTTTAGGTTCAAAATTTAGGGAGTAAACACTGCTTCTAAACATAATACAAGAAATAGCACTGTTTTGATCTTTTAAAGTGAAATACATATGTCCAGAAGTATGTCTCTTAAAATTGGATATTTCTCCTTGCACCCAAATATTATTCAGAATATAATCCATGTCTATAAGGGCTTTAATATATTTATTGATATCAGATACGGTAAAGACTTTATTATTCCTCATAGGCAACAGCTTCCACAGAAGAAGAAATCTTTCCTAATACACCATTAATAAAACCTGGCGCTTCATCACTGCTGTATTTTTTCGCCAGTTCAATGGCTTCATTGATTGCTACACTTTTGGGAATATCATCTCTATAATACATTTCATAGATAGCAAGCCGAAATATAGCTAAATCCACCTTTGACATTCTTTCGATTTTCCAGCCTTTTGAATAACTGGATATCAGCTGGTCGATCGGTTCCAAATGCTCAGAAATTCCTTGAAGTTCATCTAAAATATATTTTTTATCATGTTCTTTTATATGAGAATGTTGCTCAAAATATAAATCTATTCTTTCCTGCTCCTCATCAGGCTGTGCAAACTCTTTTTGAAACAATAAGGTAAAAATATGTTCTCTCACTCTACGGCGGTTCATTTTGTTCCTCCTCGAAGTTATTTCTGTATTCTCTGTCTCTACACTTAAATTAACCCTTAAATATAATTATATTTAAGGGTTAATTTTCCATTCCTTATTCAAAAAATTCATTTTCTTTATCTGAATTACCAGGTTTATTTTTTTCAAAATGAACACCTGTAATATTAAGATTTACTTCTATAACGGAAAGTCCGGTCATTGTTTCAACAGCATTCTTAACTCTTTTTTGAACATTAGCAGCAACTTCCGGAATCTTATATCCGAATTTGATTACAAGAGATAAGTCAATAGATACTTCACTTTCTCCAACTTCTACTTTAACGCCTTTTGACAGGTTCTTTTTTCCCAAAACTTCTGCAATGCCTCCAGCAAAATTACCAGACATCCCTGCAATGCCTTCCACTTCCGTTGCAGCTAATCCGGCAATAATTGCAATAACTTCATCGGCAATCTGAATTTGCCCAACTTGATTTATATCATTCATCGAATAAGTACTTTTCTCGTCCATTTCGATTCCTCCTACAGCAAAAGTAGATAAAATTCAAATGGTGAATTTTTCTTAAAACCATTATAACAGATTTATCTACATTTGCAAATTGGTTTTATTGTTATTTTAGCGGAATAATTTGAATTTTATCCGCGTCAAATCCTGTAGCATTACGAACTATTTTTTCAATTTGAGCTAGCTCCTGCTCTGTTAATTTTTCTTTATTCACTACAACATCCACACCATTATCATTGATTCTTACATAAACTTCTTTAAAACCTTTCGCTTCAATCATAGCTTCTGTTGCTGATTCTTTTTCTATACGTTTTTGAAGGTTTAACATTTCTTCAGCTGCTTTAGACTTTTTGTCTTTTTCTAAATCTTTATTATTTAATAATTGGGTCAAAATTTCTTTTTCTTGAGCTCTTGCTTGTTCTCTATCTAATTTAGCCTGTGCAAAATAAGGTGTATCTGTACTGCTGTTTACAAATACTGCAGCTCCTGGATCTTCGTTGTCAGCTGTTTCTTCTCCAGATGCCACCGCCAGAGAATCTTTATCAGTACTTGCTTGCTCAAAGTCATCCAATGCTAAAAGTTCAGGATCATTCGTTAAAGCTTCTCCAATGATTCCATCGGAAGGATCCGTTGTCTCCATTGTTTCCATAATCATAGCATCATCGGGAATACTGGATGTAACATCTAATTCTTCATCATAAACAACTTCTGCATCCTTCATTCGGCTGCTGTCTGTATAGTTGAGATATCCTGCAATTGCAATCATAGCCACCAATGCTGTAACAATAATTTGATTTCTTTTAAATACGAACATAATTAATCCCCCTTATTTATTATTCATTTTGAATACCTGTACTTTATGTGCAGGAACGCCAAGTAAAGTTTCTGATGCTGCTGTTAATTGCTGCTTTATCCTCGGATCGTCACCCCCCTCAGCTAAAATCAGAATCCCTTGAATTTCTGGTTGTTTTTCTTTTAATACAATGGGCTGGGTGCTTCCTGATCCTGTACTTTGCATAACAATTTTGCTTTGTACATCTTCGTTTTTTACTTCCCTGCGACCTCCCTGCTGATCTTCTTCATTGGTAATAGAATAAGTAGAATTAACATCTTCGGCGATATGTACTTCTCTTCCATAAGATATGGTAATCATAACTTTTACTTTACCTACTCCTTCCATCTTGGAAAAAATGTTTTCAATTCTTTCTTCCATAATTTCCTCATACGACTTATTCTCTTCGTAGGATTGATTGGTTTCATTGATGATTCTACTCGTATTGCTTGATTTATTTTGCATTCTGGATATGGTTTTTGGAATATCTGTAAATATTGTATTCCCTAAAACAATAAACAAAATTCCCATCCCTGTCAGAAAAAGAATATTGGAAATAATCTTTTTATTCTCTTTATGTAAAGATTTCAGCCACTCTTTTATTTTTTCCATTTGATTCACCTCTGTTATTTCTTTTGTACAGTAATATGTATATTATCACCGGACAAATTATAGAAGCTGATTAATAAATTTTTTATATTTTTTTCCAATTCGTCTTCTTTGCGGGTCTGTTTTTTATTTTCCTTATCACTATGATCTATATTAATTTTTATGGGTTGAATGGGTTCTATTTCAGCAGTTGTTGAACCAGTTTCTTGATTTTTTATTATTGTTAGTTCTACCTTTTGAAGAATGCCATAGCTCTTATCGCTTTTATCTTCATTGACATAGAGTTTGATATTTCCAACGTCGACATTGGTATTGCTTTCAATCAATTTTTCAATTTGCTCCCCAAGATTGGATTTATATGTATCCAAAATAAGCTCTTCTTGTTTTGATTCAATAATACTGCTTTGCCTTGCAATACTCTGTCGTTCCATCTCCAGCTGATTGATCTCAACTAAATTGATAAATGTATCCTTATTGTCAAAAAAAATATAGGTGATCGGTCTAATAAGCATAAGCATTAAAACAAATCCCAAGATCATATGAATATATTTTCTAAAATGACTTTCAGGCATTAATATCTCAATAAGCGCTGAAAAAATAACAAAAAGTGCTATCTTTCTTATCCATTCTCCAATTAATGTAATCATCCAACCACCTACCTCAGCATTGCAATCATACTTCCTACTCCAACTAATATAGTTATTGAAACAATGAATAAAATATTAACAGTAAAAATACACGTAAATAATCTTTTACAGGCTTCTCCCATGTCAGAAATGCAGTTTACGATTCTTTTATCCGATATGGGTTCAATAAGGGCTGCTGCTATTTTGTATGCAAACAGAAACGAAAGTATTTTGATCACCGGTATGATGCAATAAATGCATAACAATATAATGGCCCCAACACCAATAGCATTTTTTATGAGAAGCGAACAGTTCATAACCACATCTACAGCTCCACTCAATGCTTCTCCAACGATGGGTACAAATGTACTCACAGCAGATTTAGCCGCATTATTGATGATTCCATCTAAAGCTGGGGCCGTAAGCCCATGTATACCCATAATTCCAACAAATAACGCAGCAATTCCTTTAAGAATCCAATCCGTGATTTGCTCAAAAAGTTCTTTCATTTTTTTCAGAACTTCTTTGCCTGAAAGAGAATTTACAACTCCGATAACAGCTATTAAAAAAATAGTTGGAAGAATAATGCTTTTTACAAACATTGAAATCGTCTGAACAGAAAATAAAATAATAGGTTCAAAAATAGTTCCAGAGGATACTCCTCCTGATGTCATCATTAAAGTTAGCAGTATGGGCAGTACGGACTGCATAATTAAAACCATATTCTCAATAGTGGATTGAGAAACTTCCATGGCGATTTGAAACGACTGCAAAAGAAGAATGATAAGAACGATATAACACACATAAAATCCAATTTGTGATGTGGATTTATTCTGAAAAGATTCAGCTATATTATTCAGTAAAGCACACAATATGGAAATTATAAGTAATTTTCCTATAAGACTCATGAATCCCTTTATTTCTTGAAAAAAAAGTTTCACTACTACTTTTGTTACACTGAGGATCGAAAAATCTATTTCTCCTTTAATAATTTTTCTTATTGTCTCACTAAAATCAAATTCCTCAAGATATGAATTGTCCGATTGCTTCTTAATCCTGTTGACGACTTGTTCAATGGATGAAAAATCTACTGTGTCCAATTGCTTGGTCCATATCTCTTCAACAGGTTTTGCGTAAATTGTTTGGGAAAAGATTAGCCAAATTAAAAAAATAATGATAATCTTTTGTAGGATTTTCATATTCACAACCCCTATGGAATAATTCTTGTTATGATATCCATTAAAGCAAGCATAACTGGTGCCGATACAGTTATAATCAACACCTTTCCTGCAAATTCAATCTTTGATGCTATTGAGGATTCTCCTGCATCTTTACAGAGCTGTGCGCCAAATTCAGAGATATAAGCAATTCCTAAAACTTTAAAAACAATTTCAATATAAATAATATCAATATCAATTTTTTCACTCATTCTTTTTACGATCTCCAAGACAATACCTAAACGATCAATAATGACTGCAAAAATAATAATTCCTGCTGCGATCCTAATATACATGCTCCATTCAGGATTTTGCTTACTCAGTATAAGACCTAAAATAACTGAAATGAGCCCAATAGCCACGATTTGACCTATTTCCATATCTTCATCCCCTAAAGCTGAAACAATGTTTGAACGGTTTGAAACAAATCACTGATATATTGAATAATCCAAAAAAGAACAACAATAAGGCCTGCTAATGTTGTCAGCATTGCTTGTTCTTCTCTTCCAGATCTTACCAATACCTGGTTGAGCACTGAAACTAATATCCCGACGGCAGCAATTTTAAATACTACTGTAATATCCATAAGTCTCCCTCCTATTTTTTTAATAGAGCAGTATAACAATTAATAATCCGCTTAAAATTCCTAAACTTTTGTATAATCTTCCGTTTTTTTGATGGTGCAAATCTAACTTTTTCATCTCATCTTCTAAATATAAAATGCATAGGTCAATACTGTTTTTCTGCGTTTCTTTATCCAAATATCCCAACGCACTGCCAAAAGATAATAATATGGCTTTGTCTGATTTAGACAGATATGTATCTTTTATATGGAGTTCCACAGCATTTTCCCATAATTCTGCTGCATTAAATCCAGTTTTTTTACTCATTAACTGTCCTGCGCAAGCAAAAATTTTTCCAATATTGGAACCAATTCTTTTTCCCACTATTTCCATTGCCACAGGAAGAGGCGTAATCATATAATCTATTTCTCCTTTTAAAAAAATAAATGCCTTTTTCAGCGCTTTTAAATCATTCATTCTATATACTTCTAACTGATCAAGAAGAAATCCTATACAAGTAGTGCCAATGACAGTACATATAGCTCCTATAAATTTAATCAGCATAAAAATTGTCAACTCCCCGTTAATGATTTTAATGAACCTGCATCAATAATATTTTCAATAGTTCCCGGACCATTTCTATAACTTAGAATTACCATACGCTCAAAGATCTTTTTATCAATTAATTCTTTTAAAACTGGTTTTCGTTGAATATCTAACAATGAGCTGCCATGTACTGTGCAAATTAGTTTTACTCCTGCATTCATAGCATCTTCTATAGCATAAATCTCCTCTGATTTTCCAATCTCATCCACTGCAATGATATCCGGTGACATTGAACGAAGAAGCATGCGCATACCTTCAGCTTTTGGACAGCAATCCAAAACATCGGTTCTCATGCCTATATCATTTTGAGGAATACCTTGATAACAGCCTGCAATTTCCGAACGTTCATCCACTACACCCACTGTAACACCATTAAACTTGGGAGGAATTCCATTGCTGATTTGCCGTATAACATCGCGGAGTAAGGTAGTTTTTCCACACCTGGGAGGCGAAATAATTAATGTGTGAAAGACGGTTTTTTCATTGAGTAAATAAGGAAGTAGTTTGCTGGCGCAGCCAATCACCTGGTGTGAAATTCGAATGTTCATTCCACCTATATATCTCATAGTTTTTATATATCCGTTTTCCATGATCACTTTGCCTACTATTCCTACCCTGTGCCCCCCTTGAAGAGTAATGTAACCATTTCGTATTTCTTCTTCAAATGCATAAATGGAATAATCACTCATCATTTGTAGGGTGTCGGCTAAATCTCTGGGATCTGTTCTAAATGCTTGTTCAATATCTTTACTTAAATGTCCACCTAGTGTAATAAACCAAAATCCACTATCTTTTACAATCATAACAGGCTGGTTAGCTCTAAGTCTTATTTCTTGAATCCTTTGAAACTCCTGTTCAGATATTTTACAAAATAAATTTTTCAATCGAATGCCTAATGCAGACAAAATAATTTCTTTCGTGTTCATTGGATTCCTCCTTTGTTTGATCTTTACTTAATTGTATGAAGGGATGTCCATAAATATGACTTTTCAATGATTCATTGCAAAAGAAAAAGCCTGCAATAACTGCAGGCATATTTGAAATAGTAATTTGATTTTTTCATAAAAAAAGTCCATGGTTCTCACCATAGACTTTTGGTTTTCTTATTCTTCAGGATCTTCGTCATAATCAATTGCAACTTTAATAGGTTCATTACATTCCGGGCATATGAGCTGTTCGCCATTTTCTATCAATTTTTCCTCTATATGAATTAGCTCTCCGCAATTTGGACATTGATATTGGCAATCTTCATCAGAGTCCATTTGACATTCATCGTAAAGCTCATCGGTTATATCTTGAATATCTTCGATGGAATACGCTATATCCTCTAAGATATCAATCATCTCTAATAAAAGACGATTTTGCTTTACAGAAGTATCCAGCTCCATGCCGTCCGCAAGGCCTTTTAAGTATGCAACTTTTTCATTTAATGATCTCATGGCGAAGCCTCCTTACTATAAATCTCTCCACTATAGCATTTACTAAACTCTAGAGAGATATTCACCCGTACGAGTATCTATTTTAATTTTGTCCCCTATCTCTACAAATAAAGGAACATTTACAGTTGCTCCTGTTTCTACTATAGCAGGTTTCGTTGCTCCTGTAGCAGTATCTCCTTTAAAGCCAGGCTCAGTACTAGTTACTTCTAATTCAACAAATAATGGCGGTTCTATACCGAATACTATTCCTTTATGGGATAGAATCTTAACCATATCGTTTTCTTTTACAAACTTCAATGAATCACCTAACTGATCTTCATTCAATGCAATTTGATCATAGGTTTCAACATCCATGAAGTGGTATAATTCTCCGTCATTATACAAATACTGCATATCTTTTCTTTCAATATGAGCCTTCGGTACCTTTTCTGTAGGACGGAAAGTTTTTTCCACTACTCCTCCGGATTTTAAATTCTTCAATTTAGTTCTTACGAATGCCGCACCTTTTCCTGGTTTTACATGTTGAAACTCAATGACAACATAAATTTCCCCTTCATATTCAATAGTTACACCATTTCTGAAGTCTCCAGCTGAAATCATATTTTTCCTCCTTAATTTGTTACTAAAAAACAACTTATATAATATATCTTGTATAGTTTAAACTAAAATTCGATTTTTTTCAATTATTTTTTTCCTTATACTTCAATTAGATCTTTTGGAGACCTTGTGAGATTCTCTATGCCCTGCTCTCTTACTACTACTAAATCTTCAATTCGTACTCCTCCAAAATCAGGAATATATATTCCAGGCTCTACTGTAATCACTGTACCTGGTTCAATAATCCCTTCTTCTGTCACAGAAAATCTTGGATTCTCATGGATTTCCATACCTACAGAATGCCCTAATCCATGGCCGAAATACTCTCCGTATCCTTGACTTGCAATATGATCTCTTGCGATCTTGTCAATTTCTTTACCTTTCACAAAAGGTTTTATTCCTTCTAAAGCCATTTTCTGAGCCATTAGGACTGTTTCATATATTTCTCGGTGCCTGTTACTTGCTTTTCCAATTACAACTGTTCTCGTCATATCTGAACAGTAACCTTTATAAACACACCCAAAATCCATGACAAGAAAGTCACCTTTTTCCAGCTTTTTATCCGTCGGTACTGCATGGGGTAAAGCAGAAAAAGCTCCAGATGCTACTATGGTACTAAAAGATAAATCAGAAGCACCACTTTTTTTCATAAAAAATTCCAATTCTAAGGCAACTTCTCTTTCGCTTACTCCTTCTTTTAAAAAAGGAAGGATATGACTAAATGCCTGATCTGCTATTCTGGCAGCTTCTCTAATTAAAGCAATCTCATTTTCATCTTTAATTGCTCTTATTTTCTCAACGATTTTACTCGTTGGAATCATTGAAACAGATAAATTTTTCTCATATTCCTTATACTCATTAAATGTGACAGTTTCACTTTCAAAACCAAGGGTTTTAATATTTTCCTTCTGAATTAATTCATTAAGTTCTTTATAAAGTCCCCTTGTAGTATGATTTACAATTTGAAAATCAGGAGCCTGCTTTTTGGCTTGCTCTATATAGCGGAAATCAGTAAATAAAATAGAAGATTCGTTAGAAATAAATAAAATTCCTGCAGAACCACTGAATCCACTTATATATTTTCTGTTAAAGGGGTTTTGAATCAAGATTCCATCCAAATGAAGTGCGCTTATTTGATCCTTTAATTTTTTAAGTCTTTCATTCATACAGATTCTCCTTAGATGTCTATTTAATATTTAATTTTTTACTTAACGCCTGCATTCCTAAAATATAACTATATGCTCCAAACCCTGCAATCTGACCTATGCATACAGGGGCAGTCACAGAGGTATGACGGAATTCCTCTCGTTTATGAATATTGGAAAGATGGACCTCTACGGTAGGAATATTGATCGATGCGATAGCATCTCTAAGCGCATAACTATAGTGAGTATATGCTCCCGGATTAATAATAATGCCATCTACTTCATCGTAATAAGCTTGCTGTAATCTGTCGATCAGATCCCCTTCACAATTCGATTGAAATATTTCCAAACTTATACCCATTTCTTCTGCAGTTTTTAACAGATAATCATTCAGCTCATTAAACGACATCTCACCGTAAACACCTTTTTCACGAATCCCTAAAAAATTGAGGTTAGGTCCATGAATAACAAGTATTTTTTTCATATTGCTTTTCCCCTCATTCGTTCCAAAATAGAGACTACAACTTCATCTATAGATTTATTGTCTATATCTATTATAATATCAGAAGCACTTTCATATAAAGGACTTCTTTGCTTTAATAAACTTTTTATTGTTTCTAATTTGTTTTCAGTATTTAATAACGGCCTTGTAGTATCATATTTTAACCGCTCAAAAATATGTTCCGGAGATCCTTTAAGATAAATTATGATACCATTGCTTTTTAAATTCAAAATATTATTAGGATTTTTAACAATGCCACCGCCTGTGGCAATTACTGTATTTGAAGTCAATGCAATTTGTGAGATGATATCTTCTTCTAATGATCTGAACTGATCTTCACCATATTGTATAAAATAATCCGATATAGACATTTTGATTTTGCTTTCTATGAACTCATCAGAATCAATAAAAGAATAATGAATTCTCTGAGCAAGGACTTTTCCAGTGGTGGATTTACCGCTTCCCATAAATCCTATTAATACAATATTTTTGCTCATCTTAATTTTGCTCATGGCGTGGATTCATTTTTACAAACATGGCTGCCTTTGTAATCGCTGAAAGCACATCTACATCAAATTGCTGCTGAAGTGTATTGAGTTTGGTATAAAGACGACCTTTTGCTGTAACAACATAATGAGGCTTTAATGAATTTAAAGCAATAGCGGCAATATCCATTCTGCATTTTTCGCAGCCACATGCACCTACATCTTTTACTACTTCATCTAATTGTGCAAAAACTAAATCCTCCATATAGTTTTTAATTTCCAACATTATAATTCCCCCTTATATTTTTCCCAAAATATTTTATATGATTTATGAATTAATTTTCAAACTTATCCAAATTAAATTTTTGCTTTTCAGTTAACTTTCTGTATTTCATAGATTTTAACCCTACCTGTGCCCGGCATGACAGTTATCTTAACTTTAAAATTCTTAGATTTTAAATATAGATGTCCTCCTGAACCGGTTGTTCCTTTTACTGTAAATTTTATTTCTTTAGGCGTCGAAAATACAATCTCTTCCATTTTAATGTCAGGACTTAATTGTACTCTTTTTAAAGGAGTACCAAAAGCATTTGAAGATATAATATATAAATTCTGTGAATCATAAAATCTCAGCCAATATTTTTTACCATCTTGAATGGCTCTTTTTTGAGTGTAACGTATACTCATTTTTAACTCCTGAGCGGCATTCCTAAGTATCACTCTTTCTGGCAAATGAAAAGAAGGCATAACTATGCAGAGTAAAATAGAAAGAATACTTACAACTATGATCAATTCAATTAAAGTAAACCCGTTTTCTCTTTTCATATACTCCTTCTTTCTCAGGAAAGCAGGTAATCTAAAGGTTTAGTTCTTTTTTTAAACTTTGAAATAATAGATCAACGTAATTTTGAGGTACTATGATTTCGTTCCAAATTTCGTACGCTTTTATTGCCTGATAAAAAAGCATACCAAATCCATTAACAGTTTTACATCCTGCAGCCTTTGCCATTTTTAGAAACAATGTTTCCGAAGGATTATAGATCAAATCCACTGCAGCTTGTACCTGAGTAAAAAAAGTCTCGTCTGTAACTGGAGATTGGTCTTCTCTGGGGTAAAGCCCAACAGAAGTAGTCTGAATGCACACGTCAACTGGGAAATCCTGAACAATGAAATCAAGAGAGCCGGATTTAACGGGAACATTATAATAGCGAGAAACTGCCTGCGCAAGCTCTTGTGCCTTTTCTTGGGTACGATTAACAATCAAAATTTGCTTAGGATTTTGGGAAGCCGTAACCATTGCTGCAGCTCTGGCTGCTCCCCCTGCTCCAATGATCATTATGTTTTGCCCCCTGATGTTAATATCATTTTGCAATAAAGATTGAAGCAAACCTTCTGCGTCGGTATTATATCCAATATAACCATCTTTACTTCTCTTTAACGTATTCACTGCTCCTATTTGGTCGGCATATCCTTCTAATTTCAAAAGAAAGGGAATGACTTCTTGTTTATATGGAACAGTGACATTTAATCCCTGAATATTTAACTGATACGCACCAACTAACGCTTCTTTTAATCCACCAGAAGGAACCTCAAAAGGGACATAAATCATGTTATTCCCCAGCATATTTGCCAAGGTATTATGAATAATAGGCGATAAAGTGTGCTTTATAGGATGCCCTATTAAACCATATACTTTTGTACTTCCATTTATCTGATCTACATACTTCATTTTACTTTCTTCCTTTGACGCTCGTAAATTTTAATTACAATTCTTTCTAAACCTCTTTTAATTTTAGTAACCCATTCATCTCTTTCACTAACGGGAACAACCAGAATAGTTTTAATTCCTGCTTTATTCCCACCCCATACATCAGTAAATATTTGATCTCCAATCACTACAGTGTTATCTTTATCAGTATTCATTAATTCCATAGCTTTTTTAAAACTTCTGCTCTTAGGCTTTGAAGCCTTGTGAATAGCAAAGAGCTTCAGCTTTTCATTGAATTTGATTACCCTTTCCTCTGTATTGTTTGATACCAGACAGACTTTAAACCCATTGCTTTTTAATTCTTCAAAAAAATGAATGATTTTATCATCAGGATGGGCAACATCAAAAGGCACCAGGGTATTATCAATATCAAAAATCAGCCCTTTAATGTGATGCCTTTTTAATTCACTTATATTCAAGTCAAAGATAGACGGTATGTAATCTGTAGGAAATAACTGCTTTAACATTATGCACCTCTACTTATTATGTTTTAGTTTTCCTCAGCATTTTCTGCATTTTCATTGGATTTAATTTCTATAAACGATGTATTGGAATCCATAAAAAGATATTGAATTCCTTTAATCTTCGCTCCCTGTTCTCCTTGATCCTCTATAACAACCAGATATCTATAAATTATATCGGAATTCGTATAATCAGACAATCGTACCTTTGCAGGAAAATCAGCAAAATATTTTCTGATTTTTCTAGACGTATCAGGATGTACACTAACTTTTATATCCTCTTTATTCATACTTATAGATATTATATCGTCTTTAGCCGGTATGGTCGTTTTAGGAAATTGTTCCTTATATTTTCCCTTTTCCAACATAACGTAATCTTTTAAATCTAAATCTGACAACATCTGCTCAAACATATTATAACCTGTATCATATGCATATTGAAAGTATTGATATGAATCTTTATCCTGATTCATAAATTGATTGAAAAATAATTTAATTAAAGCTTCATCTGAAACTTGAGGACTTTCCAGATAAGGTACTCTTTGAAGAAAATCATTATTTAGAATATTCCTTCTATTTTCTTCTGAAATGTATATTTCTCCATTTTCTTTTAAACTCATCAAAGAAACTTTTTCATCTTTATTCACCAATTCTAAAATGTAAGCACATTTTACTTTTATTTCATCCTGATCTGACTCTTCTAGTATGGATTTATTTTCCTTTCTTGTATAGTAGTTTTTTTCAGCATTATAATTATATAATTGTATAAATTTTTCTTTAGAAATGACTTCCCCTTTTACAATAACATCTGTTAGAAGAGTATATCTGGGCTTATCTTCTTCAATGATTTCATAATTAACATCTTCGACATCAAGATATTTTATGATCACTTTTCCATTGACTTCAATGAAACGAGGGAAATGAATATTTGTTGTTAAAAACTGGTTTTCAAATTTCTCCTCTAATTCAGGCGCCATATATCCTTTTAAAAGTTTAAAAACATATTCTTTAATTAAAGCATATTCATTCCAATATTCATCATTTAATTTTTTGGGGTAGGCATTGAGTACAAGGATTTCTTCTTCCGAAACACTAAAAAACTGCCTGAAAAATTTTATCAGTTCATTTTTCAATAAATCAAATTCATTACCATAATCGGCAAGAAAATTTTCCTCATTATTTTCTTCCTCAGTGCTTTCTGAATTCATTATATTACTTATTTCCCTGGAAGAGGTACCTAAAACACTACAACCTGCAAAAAGGGCCATCATCAGAATTACACTTACCCATAGTTTCACTGTTCTCTTCAATACTTTCACTTCCTTCATTCATCAATTTGCCTTAAAGTTTTCATTTCGAAACGAACGCCTTTGTAGGCTTGAGTATTTTTAATATCAATCACCGATTTAGAACTAAAATCCACCTTTTGAATGTTCTCAAAATCAATACTGGGTTTTAAAATCTGCACAACATCACTGGTATTCCCTAGATAATTTGTGAATCCTAAATAATCTAAAATCACTCTTTTCATTGAACGGTCCTGACATCTAATATCAAAAAAGACATTTGGATCGTATTCGATCTTTAAATCATTCTTAATAAGGATCCCTGCATATGCTCCCTTTGCTAATTCTTCTGTAAAAATCTGTTCTTCCATACCATCTCCATTCGCATCCTTTATTCTGCCTTTTGAAATCATGACGCCTGTAAATTTTTCTACTCCGTCAAATACTACTCTTCCATTAGAAATAATAAGACCATAAAATTCTTTTTTACTCGAAGTGTCTGCTTTAAGAGTAAGAGTTCCCGATCCTTTATCTATGATTACGGTTTTAATTGGTTTATGACGCTTATCATAAAAACTTCCTATATCCAATTCTTTATTTTCATAATAATCGCTATTGTATATATAAACAGGCTGATCCTCTTTCCATCCCATAATGGGGTCTAAAGCGTCCAATGGTTGTAATTTATTTACCACATCAGAATGATTACTAATGATATCACCATGAAATATCATTTCTACAGGAAGTGGGTGATCGGCAGAACTTGCATCAATACCTTTATAAAAAATATCTCTTTTAATAAACATATATCCTTGAATACCACGATAATTGCTCAGCAAATCGTAATTCGTTATTCCATCAATAAAATAATTCCTTTTATAAGGATTAATAGTTCTATCCTCACCTTTTAAAAATTCTAATCCGTTGCTTATGATTTTTTTAATCGTATAGCTGCTGCCTGCAAATATTTTTTCATTCCATTTAGAATTAATAACTCCAAGCGCACTTTCATCTACCTTTCCTCTATTGAACAAATTTTTCAATTCTTCAGGATCATCAAATAAAGAATGGTTCCTTATTTTTTCCGGGCTATAATTTTCAAGCGATGGATCAGGATTACCTCGATAAACTTTTCCTTCTGTATCCGAAGCATTCATTGCACTAATCATATATGGAGCATAAAAATAATTTCCTGCTGACTCCTTTAAATTCAATCTAATTCTGTTAGTATTAATAGAATTTTTGAATAATTTAAGATAAATTGGATCACTGTCAGGTGGAAAGGCATACGCATCTATACTGTTCACTTCTTCATAAGGTGCACCTACACTTTCATATAATGCACTAAAATTTTCCCCTTCATCAAAACTTATAAAAGCATTTCCATGAATAAATACATTCTTTCCTATGGAGATTTGAGTATTTTCTCCCATCGCATAGATCCCACTGGACTTATTTGGATCAGGATCTGAAGAATGAATATCAAAATTAGTGATGCCAAAGACACTTCCTGTAATCGTTATATCTGCCTCATTACCATTTCCTTTAACGTAACGGTCAATGGCAATATCATTATCAATGTATACATCTCCATAAATATTAATCTTTTGTCCTTCTACTCTATCCTTTAAAAATCTCTCAGTATTATACTTCCCGGCAGAATTAATGTACGGATAATCATCTTCAATCACAACAGAATTAGCAAATACATCCCCATGAACTGTAATAGCCGTGTCTCCATCATTTGGTTTCTTAATTGTATGAAGATTGGACAGTGTAATTACATCTCCATAAACAGTTAATCTGCCTCCGTGAGATACATAGATGCCTCCGTATTCCTCTAATTCTGGGTATACTTTTTTGCCGTTGCTTCTTACTACTTTATGGGGAGGAATATACCCTTTTGCCCGAATATCTCCCTCAATTATAACTTGTGCATCATTTGTAATAACCAAATCTCCAAAAGTTAATATTGGGCTTCTAAATGTATTAGGGATTAAGTTCTCATCCATCCATCTATATTCTTCCAAAAAAAACTCCTTATGGCCTATTAAATCAGAAATAACTATGTCTCCTTCTAATATGATTTTAGAGATTATTTCTGCTGAAAAAGGTTCTTTTTTTAAGGTCGCAGTAGACAATACTTTTAACCCTTCCACTTTTCCTGACTTTATTTTTGGTTTTAATTCCGCATGAACAACAGAGTAATTTTTTTCATTCTTAATGACATAATCAATCTCCATCAAAACCGCATCAGGTTCACAAATGGTATTTACTGTTATTGTTTTAATTGCTTTTTCTTTTAAGAGATCTTGGTATCGATTCAATAAAATAAATTCTCCTTCATAAGGGGAAGAATTACTGGGATCTATATTATATGTAAGTTTAGAATAATCCGGGCTTGGCATAAATTCTTCAAGATTTTTAGGCTTAAGAGGTGCAATTTCATTTTTTGCTTCTTTAGACGATTCTTCCATAAGTTTTGGCATTTCTTCTATAAGTCTTTTATTTAGTTGATCCACTATTTTCTCTGCCCCGGATTGAGCTGCATAGTAAAGACTGGAAGTATTTTTATAAGCTTGGCTCATTTCCATATGAAAAGAAGCTACTCCGGCAATTCCTCCTCCTATCATCAACATGCACATTACCAGGAGCATAACCAGAAGCAGCGCATTTCCTTCTTCTTTGATCCATAATTCTTTAATTTTCTTTTTCATTTAAACTAAAAACCCCCTTTTAATAGGTGGCAATACGATAATCGTGCGAATAAAGATCTACCATGTCTTTTAAAATTTTAGAACCATTCTTTTTATCTCTGACAACAATTCTGATGATATAATTATTCTGTGGAATTGTCTGAGTTTTTCGCTCTATAAAAATATTGCCTTCCGGATCATTCTGAATTGGAAAAATACCAATATTTTTATCCAGTTGGTTTACTTCATCTCTTCGATAAACTATAAATAGTACATTGGATTTCGTATTATTTTCAAGTCGAATGCTTAATTTAAATGCTTCCAAGTCTACTTCTGAGGCATCTAAATAAATCTCAACTCTATCATCAGATACTAATGGGACAGGAAAAGAAGATACATACCGAACTACAATTTTACAATTAAGAGGAACTGTACTTTCCTCCTGTAAATCCACCTGAATTTTGTCAGCTGGGTAATTCATTTTAATGCTCCAATTGCTTCCGTTGTAATTGAAATAATCGGCAAAATTGGGTACGTTTGTACAATTGTAAGGATTGAAAATACTAATATTAGAAGGAGAAAGACTTAATTCTGTAATGGTATCTGGCATAAGTGATGGTACTTCAATCTTTTTTCCTTCATCAATATGTACTAATGTAAGGACTTGATCAGCCATTAACTGATATTGTGTTTGATTTGTTTCTGTCTGCTTAATATAAACGTCATATTCATATTCTTTTCCGTTAAAAGCTTGATTAAATATACAATAGTCCGTATCATTAGAGTTTAAGAATAAGGCCAGCGACTTTGGTTCTTCCCCTTCTTCCAATAATTCACCGTTCATCAATCGTTTTTCAATTGCCTTCTTTATCTCTTCTGATAAATTCTGTGCCATAATGGCGGCTTCATAACAGCGTCTGCCGAATATAGCATTTTTTAAGGCACTAAAACTCATAGTCAAAATTGACAGAATAGAAAAAGAAAAAATAGTCACGGCAACCAGTACTTCAATGTATGAAAATCCCGGCTCATTTTCATCCTTAAAAAACTTACAAATTTTGCCCATACAACGAACTCCTCAAAAAAATACATTTATTGTACTATTGTCACTTGAATATTTTCTTTAATTTCTCCCGCTTTGATTTCAAATCCATTT
Organism: Defluviitalea raffinosedens; assembly: GCF_016908775.1. Classification (NCBI taxonomy): domain Bacteria; kingdom Bacillati; phylum Bacillota; class Clostridia; order Lachnospirales; family Defluviitaleaceae; genus Defluviitalea; species Defluviitalea raffinosedens. The sequence continues at coordinate 59,500 of NZ_JAFBEP010000006.1, forward strand.
TTGGTATAAATATGTATTTTGTCTAAGTAGCTGCCTTTTAGCAGTACTTGCAGGGGGTATTCTGTATTGTTTTGAATAAAAATACATGTATTGAGTTCCTGATTGTTCCGCATGGCCATCACTGTAGAATCTACAATAACTCTGCATTGATCTAAAACCATTTTCTTTTGGAAAGATTTTACCCCTTGCTCCTTTGTCTCAATAAAGTACTCGTATCCTGTAGGGTTAAGGGTTAAATAGAAACTTACAGGACTTATGGTTCTTGCTTGCAGCGTCGTATATTCTCCTTTATTTCCTGGTCCAACTATGTAAAAATTATCTCCCGAAGCATAAATATCTTTAACTGCAATTTTAAAGTCTTTTACTTTTAACGGTAATACATTATTTCCATGTGCAAAAAGATCTGAGGGTTTTAAATCAGATGATTTTTCTTCAATAATTCCCATTATCTGATTTTCAAATTTATTTTCGATCTTTGCCATGGGTTTAAAAGGGTTTTTATATTTGTACTCATATTCCATAAAATTATAATTAGAATTCTCCCTTTCTGAAGGATTTAACAAAATATAAGCCAATAATTCAATTTTTGCCTGAACTTCATCTTCTTGATACTCACTGTCTTTCCCTTTTTCCCTGGGAGTAATTTCAATCGTATTGATCACAAAAGGTTTTACCGATGCTCCTATTTGCTCAATGAAAACTCTTAAATCTTCGTAGCTACCAAACAGTTCTAAATTAATGAATAGCTCTCCATACTTTATAATCTCTTGATCCAAGACATCATTCGAAGGCACATCACTATTTTCCAAACTTTCGTCGCCTAAAGCCTTTTCAGTTGGCTCTTTTAACTCAATTTTTTCTAAAGTTAAATTACTAAGTGTGATAAAATTCTGTAACAAGACTAATTTTTGTGCTGTTTCATGATAAGGAATAATTTTCAGCTTGAAAGCATTGATACGGGTATCAAGATGAGAAATTTCATTTTGCAGAGAATTGACTTTTTTTAATTCTATATTTTTAAGTTCAAGTGTATATTTTGCATCTTTAATATCTGTATTGAGCTGCTTAATACGCTGTATTTGCACACATAATACATATTTATAATATAGAATTCCACTACCAATGATCAGTACTGCTGTCAAAATGATGAGTTCCAGTTTATTCTCTTTGAATTTCATCTTTTTTTGATATTCCCTCCTCATTCCTCATTTGCAGTGTTACTTCGTATTTTACAACTTGCAATCCATCAAAAGCCTTGTCTGAAAAATTATTTTTTGATTTTACTTCTTCAGTGCTTGTTTTCATCTCTACTTTTTCTACAAAGGGTAAATTAGAAAGTTGAACAACATACTCAGATACATGTTCTGCCTTTCCTGCATTGCCTTCGATTTTAATGACTTTATTATTATTATCAACTATCAATTTTTGAAAGTACATTTCTGAAGGAAGATATCCTGTTAATAGATCTAAAACTTTTATGCTAACTATGGATTCTTTTTTTATCTCATTTTCCAATTTCTGCATTGATTTTAGTTCTTCATTCTTTTGCTTCAATTGCTTATGGACTTCACTAATTACTTCATACTTTGAGTCTAATATTAGTGAATTGAGCTTTTTTAACTCTTGAGTCTTATTATTTATTATTTTGAAAGGTAAACTTATGCCCGAGATAACCAATAGCAAAAAACTACATCCTAAAGTTAAAAAAATAGCTTGGAGTTTTTTTCGTTTTTCTTCTAAAACATACTCTCTTGGCATCAAATTAATATCTTTCAAATCTATTCCCCCATTCAAGTACGTTTTATTAAACCAAGCGCATTTACAAGATAGAAAAAATCTTTATCAAATCCAGATATATCTTTTATCACAATGTCTTCAAATACATCAGCTGGTTTTACAGGAATATCTAACATATTTTCTATGTATTGAGCAATATTTTTAAAATAAGCTCCTCCACCTACGAGATAAATAATTTTTATCTTTTTTACATTGCTTCTGGAATAGTAAAACTCTAAAAAGCGATTGATTTCTTGAATCATCTGCTCTTCAAGAGCAGATGCTACCAAATCGTTTCCTTCAAATTCGTCTCTCATGAATTCCTTCAGCTGCTCCAATCCATATAATATAGAGCGACTAAATAAAATATGGCCTTCTGACAATATAGTAACCGTTGTGGTTTGTCCTCCAAGATCCAATATCATAATCGAAAATTTTTCATTATAAAATCCAAAAGACCTCGATGCAAATATTTTTGAAAGAGCATTAGAAGCAATATCAATAAATTTAGGTTTTAGATTAAGTCTTTTAATTAATTCCAAAGTATTTTTAATTATAATATTAGGTACAGCGACTAATAATACATTAAGCATTTTTCCTTCTTCGGTTTCTACTTCATTCAATATTTTAAAATCTGTCTGATAATCAGATACATCTATTAAAAAATAGTCATCTTTTTTGTAATCCAATATCATTCGAAGTTCTTTTTCACCCATAGGAGGCATCAGAACATTCCTTGTTATTACAGAAGTCCCTTGCACCATAATGGCAGTATTTTTTTCTGTAAAGTGTTTCCTTTTTAAGAGATTTTCTAAACTGTGCAATAAAGCATCCATATCCATAATAAATCCATCCCAAACGGCTCCCTTCGGCGTCGGTTCTATACCGTAATTTGTTAACACCAACTCATTTCGCTTTTGGATTCCTTGAACAGCTTTAATATTACAGTTCCCAATCTCAATCCCTAACAAAGCTTGTCCCATTCTATTACCTCCTTAATTTCATTCATTTAATAGGATGCTATTTCTTTATATCTGATAGAAACTTCTCCACTAATTTCATAAGATGGTATATCCTTTAATGGAATAGTTTTTATAGTTATTTTTAGATTTTTATCCATTAGCCCATCTTTATTGACATCCAATTCGGGATCTAATTGACCATTTTGATCTTGATCAAGAGAAGAAGGTTCAAAGCTAACAGATTGAATGTGATCGACCAGTTCAATATCATTAAATTTAAGCTTATTTCCATTAAGACTAAATTCTACATCTCCAGCTCCAGAGGAAATATTGATTCCTTCTATTCCATCAATCTCCAATCCTAAGATAGTATTGGAGGAAGGATAATCAATTTTAATTTTTTGAGCTCTTCTGATCTCATCAATCATAAAATCTAATGCAATTCTTGCATTTTCAACAAGTTCTATCTTTGCATAGATTCTCTCCGAACTTTTCACTGTATGATTCATAATGTCCCATATACTTAGGGCAAGCACACTAAAAAGTGACATAGTTATCAAAATTTCTACCAAAGTTAAACCTTTTTCATTATGTAAAATTCGTTTAAATTCTGACATCCTCTCACCTACTTTTTTACAATATCCCTGATGTCAATTATAAGTTTATAGCAAAGACAAATACCAGCAAAAAATCTGATCTCCCCAATAGAGGGAAGCAAAAGTACCTAATACTAAAAAAGGTGCGAAAGGAATGGCAGCTTTTCTGTCTTTGATCTTAGTGACCAAAAGAATTACCCCTATAATTCCTCCCAATAAAACTCCTAAAAAAAAACTCATGATTACGCCCCTAAATCCCAGAAACAAACCAATAACTCCCATAAGTTTCATATCGCCAGCACCCATGCCTCCCTGGGATATAAGTATAATAATCAATATCATCAAGGCCCCGGCTAAAAATCCTGTTATTCCATTTTGAATAGCCAAAAAAGAACGATTTATAATGTAATCAATAGTGATAAATATAGTTCCAAGCAGTATACCAAAAATAATGAGTTTATTAGGTATCATTTGGGTTCTAAAATCAATCACGGCGATCACTAATAACAGAGATGAAAATAAGGCATAAAACATAAATGAATAACTCAAACCAAATTTACGAAATAAAATCCAATAAATCATGCCATTGGCTAATTCAATTACTGGATATTGCATGTTGATCTTTTTCCCGCAATATCTACATTGACCTTTTAAAAATATGAAACTCAATAAAGGAATTAAATCTAAAATTCCGAGTTTATGCTGGCAATACATGCAATGAGACGGAGGAAAAATTATGGATTCTTTTAGAGGAATGCGAAAAACACATACATTTAAAAAACTGCCGACTATAAATCCTATCACTATAACAAGTAAATTCATTGAATTCTTCCTTTCGTATTTTCTTAAAAACATTTAGATCTCATAAGCAATATTCGAAAAGCAAATAAATTTTTTAGACATTTTAAATTGAATAAGTAAATGAATGCAAAAAATGAATTTTAAGATTATGAATGTGGAATTGAAAAATCAGTAGAATTAATAAATTCTCTCTCCTCACTTGATAAACCATTAATTGCATCGATCACATGTTGAGATGGCGTTCCGTCTTTACCAATAAAAGCTCTTCCTGTTGTTGCATCATATGAAAATGTTAACCCTTGTGTTTGAGGAACTGGTAAATGATCTAAATAATTCTTTGCTTTTAGTGTTGAAAGTCCACCACTACTGTTAGATGTTGTTCCGTCATGTTTAATTGATTCATTGCCTGCAGGATAAGAGCCACTTTCTGCTGCGTACAAAGCAATTTGCCTGTTAATTTCTCTTATGGAAGCAATATCAGCTTTGACTTTTGCCTTTGCTGTAGTTTGGTTAAAATTCGGAGCAATAATTGCACTAATAATCGCAATGATCGCAATTACGATGATCAATTCAATCATTGTAAAACCTTTTTCTTTTTTAGATAAATTTTTTAGCACTTTACACCCTCTCCCTCATTTCTCATAAAAATCTATTAAGATTAGAAACTGCCTATTTTCATCTTGCATTATGAGTAATCGATACTTTAAATTTGAGTTGCTAGAGTGAACATGGGCATTATAATCGCCAACATAATAAAAGTGAGGATGCCTCCCATTATAAGCGTAATAAGAGGCGATATTAAAGAAGTCATTTGATCGATGACTGTCTCCAGTTCTTCCTCATAAAAATGTGCGGTCTTGGCCATAACAGTTTCCAAAGAACCGGATTCTTCTCCTATACGAACCATACTTATGAGCATTACGGGAAAAAAATCAGATTGCTGCATGGCTGTGGCAAGACTCCCACCCTGTTTTATTTCATTTTTACATTGATCAATAACTTTCATAGCAACAGTATTTTGAACTACTTTTTCTAAAACTTCCATGGTTTGAATAATTGGAATGCCAGCTGCCATTAAACTGCAAAGGGTTCTACTAAAGTGAGTATAGATGATTTTTTTATTCAGATTGCCGAATAAAGGTACCTTTAATGAACACCAATCTAACCAGTACTTTACTTCTACGGATTTTTCTATATACTTAAACCCAAAGATCAGCAATATGAAAATAGCAAAGATAATAAACCATTTTTCTTGCATAAAATCACTAATGGTCAAGAGCGCTAAGGTGATTTTAGGAAGCTCTGCATCAATTTCATAAAACATCCCTACAAATCTTGGAACTACAAAAACCAGCATGCTTATGACAACGACAACCATTAAATTTATAAGAAGAATGGGATAAGTCATCGCTTTTTTGATCTGCCTTTGGATCTTCATTACCTTTTCAAAATGAATTGCCATCTGATCCATGACAGAATCTAAGTTACCACTGATTTCCCCTGCTTCAACCATATTAATAAGTATTAAGGGAAATGCTTTATGCTCCCTCATTGCTTCAGAAAGACCTCTTCCTTTCTGAACTTCTTCATGGATCTTTTGGATAATTCCCCTGAAAGATGCATTATTGCATTGCTTTCCCAGTGTATCCAAAGTACCTCCTATAGAAATTCCCGATTGAAGCATAACAGCAAATTGTCTGCAAAAAACAGCAATATCTTCTATTTTTACTTTTGGCCGGAACATAGACAGCTGACTTAAATCTGTATTCCAGATATTTTTCCCTTTAATATCCATTGGAATTAAATTTCTAGATAATAGATGATGAATTGTCTCTTCTTTAGAATCAAATTCTATCTCTCCTTTTATCACTGTACCGTTTATATCCTTAGCTTTATATGTATAAACAGGCACACATGACCCTCCTTATGGCATTCCCAAAAGTCTTTTGATATTTGTTTGATCCTGGGCATATCTTATAGCATCTTGAATATCTATTTTTCCTTGCTTATAAAGTTGAGCCAAACTCATATCCATCGTATGCATTCCATGTTTACTTCCCGTCTGAATCGTGGAATGGATTTGATGGCTTTTACCTTCCCGAATAAGATTAGATATTGCAGAAGTAGTTACCATAATTTCCGTTGCAACTATTCTTCCACTTCGATCTTTTCTTTTTATAAGCTGTTGAGAAATAACTCCTTTTAAAACATTAGAAAGTTGGATTCTTATTTGCTCTTGGTGATGAAGGGGGAATACGTCGATGATTCTATCCACTGTTTGCGCTGCTCCAATGGTATGAAGCGTTGATAAAACAAAATGTCCCGTTTCAGCAGCTGTAATAGCAATAGATATAGTTTCCAAATCCCTCATTTCTCCAATCAATATAACGTCAGGATCTTCACGAAGAGCCGATCTTAAGGCTGAAGCATAAGATTTTGTATCCGCTCCTATTTCTCTTTGATTTACAATACTCTTATTATGTTTATGGAGATATTCGATAGGATCTTCTAATGTAAGAATATGACAAGCTCTTTCACGATTAATCTCATCAATCATTGCCGCAAGGGTTGTAGATTTTCCGCTACCCGTAGGGCCTGTAACGAGAACCAATCCTCTTGTGTTTCTTGCTAATTCATTTATAACTGAAGGCATACCCAGTTCTTCCAGAGTGGGAATATTCATCGTTACAGCCCTTAATGCAGCAGCACAAGTTCCTCTTTGCTTGTATACATTTACTCTGAAACGTCCAACTGAAGATATTCCATAAGAAAAATCCACTTCCCCCTCTCTTAGAAAAATTTCCTTTTTCCTTTCATCTTTTAATAACTGCATCACTAAATCTTCAGTATCTTGAGGCATTAATTGCGGCATATCCGCTGATTTAAGTTTGCCATTGATTCTAAATATCGGCGGTACCCCAACAGTAATATGTATGTCTGATGCCCTAGCCTGTGTTCCAAGAGCTAATAATTGATCAATATTCATATTAACCTCCTACTCTTGTCCATAAGCTATTTTAAGAAATTCTTCGACAGTGGTTATTCCTTCCAATACATTTTTCCTGGTGTTAGACCAAAGTGTGTTCATGCCATATCGGATTGCTGCTTCTTTGATTTCATCTGTATTTGCGCCCTTTGCAATGAGTTCTCTAAGTCCTGCATTTAAAATCATAATTTCATGAACAGCCTTTCTTCCGTAATAACCAGTATTATTGCATACTTGGCAACCCTTTCCTTTGTAAACAACGGTTTCTGTTGGGACTTTCAATATTTCAGCTTCTTCTTTTGCTAAAGCAATGGGTATACTACAATGGCTACAGATTTTTCTAACCAGCCTTTGAGCAATAATACCTTGAACTGCGGTAGCCACCATAAAAGGTTCTACTCCCATATCAATCAATCGTGTCACAGAACTGGGTGCATCATTTGTATGCAAAGTACTCAGTACAAGATGCCCTGTTATAGCAGCTCTGACTGCAATACTACAGGTTTCATGGTCTCTCATTTCTCCAATCATAATAATATCCGGATCTTGACGTAGTATTGCCCGAAGAGCATTGGCAAAGGTAAGTCCGGCTTTTACATTCACATGAACTTGGTTAACACCATCTATCATATTTTCTACAGGATCTTCTACAGTAACAATATTTACATTAGGTTGATTCAATTCTCTTAATGCTGTTGCAAGAGTAGTTGATTTTCCGCTCCCTGTAGGACCTGTTACCAATATAATTCCATGGGGATTTTTCAAAAGCCTAGTGAACTTATCCAAATCTTCGGGATAGAATCCTAACTGCTCTTTTTTAAACTGCATTCCACTCCTATAGATTAAACGAATAACAACTTTCTCTCCATAAATTGTCGGAAGGACATTCACCCTCAGATCTAATTGATTACTTTCTAATGCTAGTCCTATTCTTCCGTCTTGAGGAAGTCTTCTTTCTGCGATATTCATTTTTCCTTGGATTTTTATTCTTGTAACTATTGCGTTTAATGCAGTAAAATCAGTTTTTAAAAGTTCTTGCAGTTGCCCGTCTATTCTCAGTCGAACTCGAACATATTTTTCAAAAGGCTCTATATGTATGTCACTGGCATTTCTCTTAATTGCCTGATCAATAATGTTATCAACCAATTGGACTGCAGGAGCATTTAAAATCTCTGCTTCACTTTGAAAGTTATGATCATCAATTGCCTGTTTTTTTATTTTTTCTTGCATATGCTTTTGAAACTTTTCTGCAATACTTGCTACTTTACTCGTTCCATACATTTTATCAATTGCACTTTTAACATCTGCAAAATTTGCAAGGACAGGTATAACTTCCATTTTGGTTGTAATGCGAACATCATCTAAGGCAAATATATTTAAAGGATCAGACATGGCTACGATCAAATGATTATTTACTGTTTTAATTGGAATCAAATTATGCCTTTTTGCTAAATTTTCGTTAATCATTCCAGCTGCATTGGCATCGATTATATATTGAGATAAATCTACATATGGGATTCCTAACTGAAATTCTAAAACTTCCATAAGATTTTTTTCGCTTACCCATCCTTTTTCAACAAGAATTTCACCTAACTTTTTCCCTGTTTTTACTTGCTCCTGTAGACCTTTTTCAAGCTGCTCCTTGGTAATCATATCTGCTTGAAGAAGTAAATCTCCTAGTTTTTTCTTTTTTCCCTTTTTCATTTTTATCACCGCTTTAAAATAAAATACCTTAAAACCTTAATATGTAATATTAGTAAATTTATGTAGATATCTATTTTAATTATGAACTAGTTGTACATAACTTTATACATTATTGCATTCATTTATTAAAAAATAAAAATGCTGAAAAATTATCAGCATTTTTACTCAAGAAGTTCTTCACTTAATTTTTTTATTGCTTTCTTTTCTATCCTCGATACATAAGATCTCGAAATCCCTAACATATCTGCTATTTCCCTTTGAGTTTTTTCATTTCCGCTTTCCAGTCCATATCTCATTTCTAATACATCTTTTTCTCTTCTTTTAAGGGCTGTTTTCATTTTTTGATATAATTTTCTCAGACGAATTTTAAAATCTACTTGGTCTAAGATAGATTCCGTATCATTGCATAAAATATCTATTAATGCGATTTCATTACCTTCTTTATCAGTTCCTATGGGCGCCTGTAGGGAAACCTCATTTCTTTGCTTCTTGGATGAACGAATACTCATTAAGATTTCGTTTTCAATACATCTCGCAGCATAGGTAGCAAGTCTCGTGCCTTTTTCTAAATCATAAGAAGATATAGCTTTAATTAAACCGATAGTACCAATAGAAATAAGGTCATCAATATCTTTATTTATACTAGTATATTTTTTTACAATATGCGCAACTAATCTCAGGTTTCTCTCAATTAAAATATTTTTGGCACTATCGTCTCCTTGTTTGTATAAATCTAAATAGTATTTTTCTTCTTCCTGAGTGAGGGGCTGCGGAAAAGATGAGTTCCCTGTAAAGTATGAAAATGCACATATGAACTGAAAGATTCCCAAAAGCAAAAAACACACCTCCGGAAAAGGTTCTTTTTTATTCTATGAATCCTTTTACAGAGATGTGCGTGTCTTAAACTTTTTTTTAATATTTTCTTCTGAATTTTTATTTAGTTTCCTCTGAATCTTTTTTCCTTACCAAAATATTCTTTTCAACAGGTCGAGATACTTTCAGACGGACAATTTGCTTAGGATGAGGAGCCGACCCTATTGGATTTCCTTCTTCATCCCATAAGGCTTCTATTTTTTGCTTAAATGAAGATTCTTTATAAGGAATAAATTCAATTTCATCTCCCACAGAGAACTTTGTTCTCTGTTCAATTAATGCGACTCGGGTTTCTGGATTATAATCTAAAACAGTTCCGGCAAAGCTATAACCCCTAATATAAGTATTATGGGTATAAATCTGTTCCGTCCCTAAAGGTTTATTAAAATAAAAACCTTTAGTATAATCTCTGTGACTAAATTTAGCTACTTCTTCCAGATAATATGCTTTTTTCGATTCATATAAATCCGGATCAGTAAAAAAATCATCTATTGCTTCTCTGTAGACTTTAACTACAGACCCTACATAAAAAGAAGTTTTCATTCTTCCTTCTATTTTAAAACTGTCAATTCCTGCTTTGACAAGTTCCGGAATATGATCAATCATGCATAAATCTTTAGAATTGTAGATGTAAGTACCTCTTTCAGTTTCTTTTATAGGCATATATTGCCCTGGCCTTGTTTCTTCTACTAAATGGTATCGCCATCTGCAGGATTGAGCACAATCTCCCTTATTTGCGTCTCTTCCAGTCATATAGTTACTTAACAAGCATCTTCCAGAGTATGAAATGCACATAGCCCCATGAACAAAAGCTTCTAAAGTTAAACTCAAAGGAGTTTTTCTTCGGATTTCAGCAATTTCTTCTAAAGACAATTCTCTGGCTACAACAATTCTTTCTACCCCTTGATTATGCCAGAACAATGCACTTAAATAGTTGGTATTATTCGCTTGTGTACTGAGATGAATAGGCATATCGGGAACTACTTGTTTGGCTATATGCAAAATTCCTGGATCAGCTACGATAAGAGCATCTGCACCAATAGATTCTAATTCTTTAAAATAGTTTTCGGCACCGATTAAATCCTGATTGTGAGCAATGATATTAGAGGTAACATATACATTCACATTATGAGCATGAGCATATTTTATTCCTTCAGCCATTTCTTCCATGGTAAAATTCTTTGCTTTTGCTCTAAGGCCATAATGATTTCCTCCAATATAAACCGCATCGGCTCCATAAGATACTGCTGTTTTTAAAACATCTAAACTCCCAGCAGGAGCGAGCAATTCGGGCTTTTTTTGAATATCAGTCATTATTTTCTTCCTTTCTGATTTTTTTATGACAGAGCGCCACTCCATCTCCCATTGGAAGTATGCAGGAGTCTAGCTGGGGATTATGCATGATTTCCCATAAAAAATTACGCATTCTTTTATGAATGGTACGCTGTCGTCTGGGAACATCATATCTTGATCTGGCAATCATTCCTTTATGAAGCACATTATCTGCAATGAGAAGGCCGTCGTCTTTTAGCAATCTGATACAATGAGGCAAAAATGTATTATATTGTCCTTTCGCTGCATCCATAAAGATCACGTCAAAAGGACCTTCTAAAGTGGGCAGCACTTCTTCTGCATCTTTTTCAATCATTGTGATGATATTTTCAAGATTGGCTTTTTTAAAGTTTTCTTTTGCAGCTCTCTGCATAATATCATATCTTTCTATAGTAATAATTTCTCCTTGTGGCTGCAGGTAATTACTCATCAAAATAGATGAATAACCAACCGCGGTACCAATTTCTAGTATTTTTTTCGGTTTTTTAATGGATAAGAGTACAGAAATAAGACTTGCCACTTCCTTTTGAATAATAGGCAAATCTGATACCATAGCTTCTCTTTCTATTTCTCCTAAAATTCCTTCTTTCTCAGGAATCATATCTCTAATAAAAGTATTGATATAGTCGTAATTAATTTCGCTCATTTTCTTCCACCTTTATTTATAATCATCATTAAAGACGAAAGAATGTTCTTTCGTCTTAACAATTTTCCTAAAATTTTTGATTATATTTTTGCTTTGCAAGATTATGCTCTTCTCCAGTTCTGGTAAATTCATGCTCACCAGTTTCTTCATCTTTCAATACAAAATAATAGTAATCATGTTTTTCAGGATAAAGTGCTGCTTTAATAGATGCTTCACCAGGATTGCATATAGGTCCAATTGGAAGTCCATTATACAAATAAGTATTATATGGTGAGTCAACTTCTAAATCTGAATATAGAAGTCGATCTTTTCGCTTGCCAAGGGCATACATTACCGTAGAACACATTTGCAAATTCATATTGCTTTCAAGTCTATTATATATTACTCCTGCAATCTTTGGACGTTCTTCATCCAATTTTGCCTCTTGCTCAATGATCGAAGCAATAGTTATAATTTGGTCCATGCTGTAGCCTAATTCTTCGGCTCTTTCATAATACTCCGGTTTTACAATTTCGTCAAATCTTCTAAGCATTTTACTAATTATTTCCGATGCTTCACTGTCTTTTCGAACTTCATAAGTATCTGGAAAAAGATAGCCTTCTAAGCGATTGTTTCTTTCAGGAATCATGGATAAAAAGTCATAATCATAATTGATTTCTTTAAGAGCCTCCATAAATTCATCTCTTTTTACTATGCTTTCATCTTCCAATCTTTGAGCAATTTTTTCAACAGTAAATCCTTCCGGTATTGTAACCTTTATTCCTTCTCGCTTGCTTCCTTCTGAGCTCAGTATTTTCATAATTTCTTCTTCATCCATATTAGTTGATAATAAAAAAGTTCCTTCTTTAAACTTTCCATCATATTTAAAATATCTGCTTTTCAACTCAAACCACAAAGCATTTTTAACTAATCCTTCTTCTTCCAGCATTTTTGCAATTTCTTTAGTAGTTGCACCTTGTTCGATGGTTATCTCAACTTCTTTAATACTTCTAGATTCTGGAGAAGGTTGATGAGCAATATCATAAGCATAATGAAATGCTAAATTACCTACAAAGGCACAAGCCAGGATCATTACCAATAAAATACACAAATTGATAATGCCTTTTGTCAGATGCGTAACTATCTTTTTCATTTTTCCACCCTATTCTGATTAAATCTATAATCATTATACAACATTTACTATTTTAATCAACTTAAAACTATAAGAATATTTAAAAAGGACACATGTGATCATGTATCCTTACCAAAAAATAATGCTTTTATTATGAATTTAAAAAGTCCAGATTAAAATCTATAGACTCACTAATACTCTTATATATTTCAAGGATCATTTCGCTTAAATTTATTTCCGCCTGAATAAAAGAAGAAATATCAGAGTCCATCATCAAAGAGGAATACATATCTTGGATCATTTTATAGTTTTCTTGTGAAGGAGTGGAATGATTTAAATTTTGTGATTCTAATTTAAATCTTTGACTTCTAAAATCATTGAGTCTCTTCATAGCTTCATCATCTTGTTCCAATTTTTCTTTTATATCTTTATAGGCTTTATACTGATTGCTTTCATATATCGCATCTATTAGCATACGAACTGCTTCATTAACATTCGCCATAATTGCAGCCCCCTACTTAGATCAAACCTCCATAATAATAGGCAGTATCATAGGACTTCTTTTTGTCTGTTGCCATAAAAAATCTTTTAAAGTATCCTTAATTAAGCTTTTTATTTGTGACCATTCTGTAATTTGCTTTTGCTCACACTGATTCAAAGACTGTTTAACCACATTTCTTGCTTCATCCATTAAGTCTTCAGATTCTCTGACATAGACAAATCCTCTCGAAATAATATCTGGCCCAGAAATCACTGTATTGGATGCTTTATCTATAGTCACAACTACAACCAATAATCCATCCTGTGATAAATGTCTTCGGTCCCGAAGAACGATATTGCCTACATCCCCTACTCCTAAACCATCTACCAAGATTTGACCAGAAGGAACAGTTCCCGTGACTCTGGCAGAATCCTTAGTTAACTCCAGAACATCTCCGTTAGAAAGAATATGAATGTTTTCTTTAGGCATCCCTAACATCATAGCCAATTCAGCATGATGTTTCAAATGTCTGTATTCTCCATGAACTGGAATAAAATATTTGGGCTTTACTAAACTATGAAGCAGCTTTAGCTCTTCCTGACAAGCATGACCTGAAACATGAGCATCTTCATAAATTACATCTGCACCTTTACGGAACAATTCATTAATTACTTTTGAAACCGTTTTTTCATTTCCAGGAATTGGAGAAGAGCTTAATATAATCTTATCCCCCGGTTTTATTTCCAACTGTCTATGATCAGATGTCGCAATTCTGGATAATGCAGCCATAGGCTCTCCCTGGCTTCCTGTCATAATAATAACAATTTGATCATCATTATACTTTTTTATTTCTGAGAGATCGATAAGAGTATTCTCTGGAATATCTAAATACCCCAATTCACTGGCTGTTTTCACCACATTGACCATACTTCTTCCGATAACTGCAACCTTTCTGTCATGCTTATATGCGGCATTAATAATTTGCTGAACTCTGTCCACATTGGAAGCAAAAGTAGCTACCATAATGCGATGATTACCCACTTCAGCAAAAATTTCTTCCAATGCGTTCCCAACCGTTCTTTCTGACATTGTATAGCCTTTTCTCTCTGCATTAGTACTGTCTGCTAGCAACGCCAATACACCTTTGCTGCCCAATACTGCAAAACGTTGCAAGTCAATAGCATTTCCTTTTATAGGTGTATAATCTACTTTAAAATCTCCTGAATGAATCACGACGCCTACAGGCGTGTGTATAGCCAGTGCAACTGCATCTGAAATACTATGATTGGTTCTGATAAACTCAATCTTAAAAGGATCCAGATCTATCGTTTCTCCTGTAGATACACAATGTCTTTTTACAGTGCGAAGTAAATTATGTTCTTTTAATTTATTTTCAACTAAGCCAATCGTTAACTTTGTTCCATAAATTGGAACGTTTAATTCTTTTAAGAAATAGGGTAATGCTCCTATATGGTCTTCATGTCCATGGGTCAAAATAATACCTTTAACTTTTTCGGCATTCTTTTTTAAATAAGTTATATCCGGTATTACCAAATCAATTCCAAGCATTTCATCTTCAGGAAATGCTAAACCACAATCTACAACAATAATATTTTCGTTGTATTCAAAAGCGGTAATATTTTTACCGATTTCCCCAAGACCTCCTAATGGAATAATTTTTAATTTTGATCTCTTTGCTGCCAAAACTACACCTCCATTGATTTATGTAAAAAATCAGCATGATAAAAACAACATCATGTATCTACCATTCTAATATGTCTTTACTTATTTTATATTTTAGCCAAAAACTATTTTCTTATTAATGATATTTATACTTATTCTGAAGGCTTCATGCACCTTGAACAAATTCCATAAAATTTCACTTTATGATTTGTAATTTTAAAAATATAATTTTTTTCTATCTGTTCTTCCAATCCATCTAAAAGATCTTCTTCGACTTCAATAACCTTACCGCAATTCTCGCAAATTAGATGATGATGATGATGATCTTCTTCATTGGAGATTAATTCATATCTGCTACATCCATCATCAAAATTCAATTTGTCTACTATTTTTATTTCCTCAAATAATTGCACAGTTCTATATACAGTAGCTAACCCAATTTCTGGACAAGTTTTTCTTACATATTCATAAATTTCTTCTGTACTTAAGTGCTCCCCACTGTGCTCATTCAAAATATCTAATACAGCTCGGCGTTGTGTTGTTAACTTACAACCTTTTTGCTTTAATAATTCCTTAAAATCTATTCCCTTCATACGCATGTAGGCCCCTCCAATGAAAAGAATTATTTCCTTCTTCATAATATTGCCAATCCTGCAGCCAATAATTAATAGTATATTATCAAAAAAGGATTTTGTCAATTGATATCCAATATCATTAAAAATCTAGATCATAATCGTTATCCTCGTCCATAAAATATTGAGCAGCTCTTATTAATTCTTCTTCATCTTCTATCAATTGATAAACTGCTTCTTCATCATTTTCACTTACATCTTTTAAAATAAGAGCTTCATCTTCTTCTCCATCTTCTTCAACAGGTACAACCAATATAAAACGATCGCCATCTTTTTCTACAGCATCAATGATTTCAAATTCTATTTCTTCACCAGTTTCATCATCTGTAAGAAAAATTATGTTGTTCATTTCTTTCATAGTATAATCCTCCATTCTTAACATTTACTATCTAAATACCCTTGTAATATATAAACAGCAGCCATTTTATCAATTACTTTTTTTCGCTTGCTTCTACTTATATCTGCTTCTAATAAAATGCTTTCTGCTGCTTTGGTACTTAATCGCTCATCCCATAAGATCACTTCAATGGAAAACCTTTTTTCAAGTTTTTCCTTGAATTCCAAAGTTTTTTCTGCCCGAACCCCCAAAGTATTATTCATATTTTTAGGAAAGCCCAGAACAATTTTTTTTACATCATACTGTTCAATTAATTCTTTAATCCTTTCCATACTCTCTTTAAGATTATTTTCATCTTTTCTACGGATAATTTCTACCCCCTGGGCTGTCCACCCAAAAGGATCACTCACTGCGATACCAATGGTTTTTTCTCCGTAGTCCATACCCATAATTCGCAAATTTTTGTCTCCTCTCAAAACACACAGACTATTTATTCTGATTATATACATACAAATATGGAAATACAAGATATATCATACAAGTTGCACACATTACAATTCCTGAATCGTTAAAAAAAACTGCTCCACTCATAGCTCCTATCCATGAAGGGCCTACTTTTGTCATGATTGGATGTTTTATATCAAAATAAATGCCTAAAATAATCAAAGCAACTATTAAAAACTTTGACCACATAGAATATTTAATCAATTGCAAATTCATTGCCAACTTTCTTTTTATAACTTCGGCTATCAAGTAAGAATTACCATCTAAAAGTTGAGATATTGTCTGCCCTAGATGCGATTGATCATCAATAAAATAGCAGTCTAAGATAATCCACAAAACAGCAAATAAAAATAACGCTGCTATAATCGCATAATTAGTATATTTCCTTGCTTTGTTTCTATAATGATGAAAATAAAACAAAAGCATTCCTGACAAAGCAGCTAGCATACCTCCAAAATTAGCTCCCCATAAAGACATTCCTAATAATAAAATAAAAAATATCTGTAAACCCATAGAAACAGATCTGAAGTAACGTAATTCACCGATGGAATATAAAAACAAATAAAGATTTCCTATTATGATTCCTGCATACTCATTCCCTATGCCATAAAACCTAGCACCGATAACAGGATCATAACCTAGAAATGAATTTCTCATTAACGGAGAGCCCAATAAAGTATCCAAAGCAAATATCATTAGAAGTGTCCCGGAAGTCACTTTTAAAGTTTTTTGGCTAGAGATCATGTTCATGCCAAGATAAATAATAGTAAGTAAAACTATAATATAACTCAGCAATAAAACAACCATATTTTGAAAATGCAGCATCATCAAAACAGGTATCCATAAAATAGATAATATTATTGAATTATATATTTTTTTAACTTTAATACTACTCTTTTGATTAATTAATAAAAAAAACGCTGCACATGTAATTAATAATAAAGTATAAACTTTAATTACCAGTGAACGAAGGGAATTAATTTGCTTTATTTTTTCTAAATCTTTTATCATTACGGAAAATGCATTTTTACTGGAATGAATAGTTATCCCCTTACTAATCATACCGCTATAATCAATCTTTAATTGATTGAGTATTGTAGGAGCAATATCCAGACTCGTGATTATACCAGGTCTTCTAGTTGTATTTGCAGTGACTAATCCTGGTTGTGGATTTGCACTGTCATAAAATAAAAAAGGTGTTAACTCTGAATTCTTTTCGCGGTCATAAGGACAAAATAAGTACAATTGAACTTTATTTTGATTTATAAAATCCAGGAGAAAATTTTGATTTTCCCTTGTATTATATAAATCCATTTCAATTAATATAATATCAGCCTTTTTTAAAATGTCCATATTGTCTTCTGAATACAGTACTTCAAAGTCTTTTGACTGATACGTGATTTCTCCTGAAGAATTTTCTATTATTTTTTTTATATTTGGATGATCAGAAAAAATGGCTGTAGAAAAATTAGATTGGCTTAACAAATCCCCCAATCCATTTTCTACAGCCCCCATATCATTGATTTCATAATAGCTCCATCGCCTGCCAGCATTAATTGTACCATAATGCTCAATGATTCTGTTTTTATGATTCGTTCTGATGCTCATAGATCCTATTGCACTCTTTGAAACCAATGAAGATACTAATGGAGAGTTAATTAAAACATCCCATGAGCCTTGAGATACAACTAACAATATAATCTTATTTTCTGCTCCATATACATTCATTGGAATCATCAAATACATTAGAAAAGTCAGAAAAAGAATCTCTAATCTCTTGTACATTCAACAAGAACTCCTTATTTTTTCTCGAGGTAATTTTTAACCAATTCTTCAAGTAATTCGTCCCTTTCTAGTTTTCGAATCATACTTCTTGCATTATTATAACTCGTTATATACGTGGGGTCTCCCGACAAAATATACCCAACAATTTGATTTACCGGGTTATAACCCTTTTCTTTCAATGCAGCATAAACACTTAGTAAAATATTTTGAATTTCATTCACATCTTCTTTATCCACATTAAATTGAACGGTTTCGTTAAATTGACTCATAATTTCACTCTCCCATAATATCTACATTACAAAATATAAAGAAGGATTTTAAAATATGATTGATTCTTATCTTATATATAAATATAAAGCCCTTTCTCTAAAGCGGTGTAACGGCTGCTAAACATAAGACTAAAATTACATACATCTATAATATATTTATATGATAATACAAAACATGTCTTTATGCAAATCAAAATTCATTTTTATTTCTGTATTCAAAAAGAACTTATAATATTCCCTATTAAAGCATCATTTTTAACTTCTTTAACTTCTACCTTAAGAATTTCATTTTCAATCTTTTCTTTTGAAGATGCAATCACTTTTAAATAGTTGGATGTATACCCTTCATATAAGTCTTTTTGGGGATCTATAGAATGTTCAAATAAAACTTCCAAAACTTTTCCCACATGTTTTTCTAAAAAGTTTCGCTGCAATTCTTCTCCTAGCAAAATCATCTGATGACTTCTTTCATCTTTAATTTCAGGACTAATTTGATTGGTCATTTTGGCAGCAGGAGTTCCTTTTCTTGGCGAATATTTAAAAACGTGAATTTGTGCAAATCCAATTTCCTTCACAAAATTATAAGATGCTTTAAATTCCTCTTCTGTTTCTCCAGGAAAACCAACAATGAGATCTGTAGTAAGGGCAATGTCTTCAATATTTTCTCTAAGTAATTCCACTGCTTTTTTATATTTTTGGGTATCATACTTCCTGTTCATTCTTCTTAAAGTTGCATCGCATCCACTTTGCAAAGATAAATGAAAATGCGGACATATTTTAGGAAGATCTTTTAGCCTCTTTACAAATTCTTCCGTGACAATAGAAGG
This sequence comes from Defluviitalea raffinosedens, assembly GCF_016908775.1. Classification (NCBI taxonomy): domain Bacteria; kingdom Bacillati; phylum Bacillota; class Clostridia; order Lachnospirales; family Defluviitaleaceae; genus Defluviitalea; species Defluviitalea raffinosedens. The sequence continues at coordinate 78,805 of NZ_JAFBEP010000006.1, forward strand.
TTCAATCGAACTTAAACGAATCCTTTTTAATCCTTCTATAGTATGCACCATTTCAATAATTTTTAGTAGATCCATATCTTCTAAGTCTTTTCCATAAGAAGCAACATGAATTCCTGTCAGTACAATTTCTTTGAAACCATTGTTCACCAAACTTTTTACTTCTTTTATAATGTTTTCCGGATGGCGACTCCTAATCGGTCCCCTAGCATAGGGAATAATGCAATAAGAGCAATATTGATTGCAACCTTCTTGAATTTTTAAATAAGCTCGGGTTCTTCCTTCTAATTGGCTTACCGATAATTCTTCAAAACTTTTCACATTCATAATATTATCCACTGCAGTAATCATCTTGTGCTCTTCTTCATATTTACGAATTAAATCGATAATTTTTGATCTTTGGTCAGTCCCCACTATAATGTTAACTCCTTCAATTGCCTTAACTTCTTCAGGAGCAGTCTGAACATAGCATCCAACTACTGCTACAATTGAATCCGGATTGACTTTTTTTGCTCTTCTAATCATTTGCCTCGATTTTCTGTCTCCAAGATTTGTTACTGTACATGTATTAATTACATAAACATCTGCATATTCATCAAAAGAAACAATCTCGTAATGATCTTTTTTAAATAGCTCAATCATTGCCTCTGTTTCATATTGATTTACCTTACATCCTAAAGTATAAAAAGCTGCCTTTGCCATTGCTTCACCTCATGTTAATTAGTTTAAGTTAAGATAACATTTGAACATCCATATAATTCCAATAAATGAACAATATTGATATAAATAATTTTAAAATATTGGTTACTCTCGATAATTGACAAAATTATAAGATAGAATTACTATGATAATAGGATAGTAATTAATAAATAAATATTCTTAAATTGGAGGTAGTCAAAATGAAATCCATTACGCTTTCTTTAAATTCAATCGAAAAGGTTAAAAAATTTGTTAATATCATCGGAAAATATGATGGCGACTTTGATTTATCTTCAGGGAGATATAAAGTAGATGCAAAATCTATCATGGGTATTTTCAGTTTAGATTTAAGTTCTCCCCTTAAATTAGACATTCATAACGACGATGTAGCAGATGAAGTTATTGCTGAAATTCAAAATTATATAGAACAGTAATAAGCAATCCACTCATAGGAGTGGATTTTTTTAATGTACGATCACCGTTTCAGAATTCTTAATTGCTTCTTCGATCATATTTTCGATATCTGTTAATGCCTCTTCTGATTTTTGAATATACTCTAATTTAGGTTTTGTTTCCGGATGTCTGGGCACAAAAATTGTGCAGCAATCTTCATAAGGAAGAATTGATATTTCATACGTGTCAATTTTCTTTGCAATTGAAACAATATCTTCTTTATCAAAACCAATAAGCGGGCGAAAAACAGGCAATGTTACAACAGCATTGGTAACGGCTAAACTTTGAATCGTCTGGCTTGCTACCTGTCCAACGCTCTCTCCGGTAATAAGAGCTTGTGCATTTTCTTCTTTTGCAATCTTTTCTGCAATTCTCATCATAATCCTTCTCATAATAATCGTTAATTGCTGATGGGGACATTTCTGATAGATTTCCATTTGAATATCTGTAAAAGGAACAATGTAGAGTTTGAATCTGCCTGTATAAGCAGCTATTTTTTTCGCTAAATCAATAACTTTTTGCTTTGCTCTCTCACTGGTATAAGGAGGACTTTCAAAATATACCCCTCCTATTTCTACTCCTCTTTTTGCCACCATCCATCCAGCTACAGGACTATCAATTCCTCCAGATAAAAGAAGCATTGCTTTTCCATTGGTTCCTAGAGGCATACCTCCAGGACCAGGTATTACCTTAGAGTATACGTATAAAGAATTTCTAAGCTCAATATTAAGTTTGATCTCCGGATTGTGAACATCTACTTTCAATTGATCTTCCATATTGGCTAAAATATATGCTCCAACTTCTTTAGAAATTTCCATCGAGTTCAGCGGAAAATTCTTATTTGAACGTCTTGATTCTACTTTAAATGTGTATTGATTATTTCCACAAACGGATTGCATATGATAAAGAGCAGTTTCTTTTATAGAATCCATATCAACTTTTTCATTCTTAATACCGACACAAATTCCTACAATACCAAATACTTTTGTGAGCTTGCTTAATACTTCATCTGTGTCAATATATTCATCTTCAGGTTCTATTAAAATTCTTCCTTGCTCTTTTTGAATATGAAAATTTCCTAAAGCTTTAATGCTCAATCTGATATTTTTGAGTAATGCATTTTCAAACAAATATCTATTATTTCCCTTGATTGCGATCTCTCCATATTTAATAAGAAAAATGTTTTTCATTTTTTACTTCCTCCTCGTTTAAATCTGCGAAGTGTAGGTACGATTTCTTTTAAGGCTTGTACACATTCTTCTACTTCATCTTCTGTATTATATTTTGAAAAACTAAATCTCAATGCTCCTTGTATTTCATCGTCACTAAGCCCAATAGATTTTAAAGTATCACTGGGTTGAGGATGATTGGAAGAGCAAGCGGATCCTGTTGAAACATAGATTTTTTTTGCTTCTAATGCGTGAAGAAGAACTTCAGCCCTGATGTCTTTAAACATAATATTAATAATATGGGGAGCACCTTCTTCTATAGAGGGGCCATTCAAATAAACATCTTCAATACTATCACTTATACCCTTCCAAAGAGCATTCTTTAAATGATATAAATGCTGAGTAACTTCATTCAGTTCTTTATATATATGTTTTGCTGCAATACCTAAACCTGCAATTCCCGGAACATTTTCTGTTCCTGAACGCATACCTCTTTGCTGGTCGCCTCCAAATACTAAAGGTTTTAATCTTATATCCTTTCTCTTATAAAGGGCTCCAATCCCTTTCGGACCATAAAACTTGTGAGCACTAATACTAAATAAATCAATATTCCATCTTTTTACAGGAATGATAAATTTCCCGAATGACTGAATGCCATCTACATGGAATAGAGTATTGGGATTGACTGTTTTTATGAGTTTCCCAATCTTTTCAATAGGTTGAACTGTCCCAATTTCATTATTCACATGCATAATACTTACCAAAATTGTATCTTTGCGAATTGCTTCCTTAAGTTGATCTGGATCAATATAACCAGATGAATCTACAGGAAGATAAGTAACCTCAAACCCTTCTTCTTCCAAAGATTGAAAAACACGCTGAACTGAAGGATGTTCAATTTCGGTAGTAATAATATGCTTTCCTAATCGATGGTATGCAAAAGCAGTACCACGAATAGCTAAATTATTGGACTCTGTTCCGCCAGAAGTATAGATCAGCTCATCTTTTTCAACTTTTAATAAAGATGCAAGGATATCTGTAGTATTTCTGATATACTTTTCTGCTTCAAACCCTTTCATATGAAGGGAAGAAGGATTACCGTAATCATCCTTTAATACAGTAACCATTGTTTCTATAACCTCTTGTGAAGGTCTGGTTGTCGCGGCATTATCAAAATATATTTCTCTCATTCGCATCACCTTTTTGCTCAATCACTAATGTGTAAATTTATTTTCAGAAAAAAACTGGCAGGATATCCTACCAGTTTTTTACCTTGACATTACATTGTTAATTGCTTGGAGCACTCTTGATTTTTCAAAAGGTTTTACAATAAAATCCTTTGCCCCTTTTTTGATGGCATCTACAACCATTGCCTGCTGACCTAAAGCAGAACACATAATAATCTTCGAATTGGGACTCACTTTTAAAATTCCTGGAACGGCTTTAATCCCATCCATTACCGGCATCGTGATATCTAAAGTAATAATATCGGGTTGAAGTTCCGCAGCCATCTGAATGGCGTCTAATCCATTTCCAGCTTCTCCTACCACTTCAAATCCCTCTTCAGAAAGCATTTTTTTTAATACAGTGCGCATAAATATGGCATCATCTACCACCAAAAATCTCAAATTTGACATTCTTACACCTCTCCCATTTCGTACATCATAATTGATCCAAGGAATAGTCCAGCTGTTTCAGTGCGAAGAATTCTTTTACCTAACGTTATGGGAATAATTCCGTGTTCTCGTGCTATATCTATTTCGCTTTCATCAAATCCACCTTCTGGACCTATAAATATACCAACAGTTTCGCCATCAAAATCCCTTAATATATTTCGTAAATGATTATGAGTTTCCTTTTCGTAAGCAATTACTTTTAGGTCCATTTTTTCAGTTGTATGAATGGCCTCTTTTAAAGTAACAATTGGAGTAACTTCAGGTACGATTCCTCTTTGACTTTGTTTAGCAGCCGATTCTGAAATTTTTTGCCATCTCGTCAATTTAGTAGACTGTCTTTTTTCATCTTCTATCTTTATAACTGTTCTCTCTGTAATAACAGGTACAATTTTATGAATACCTACTTCAACAGCTTTTTGAATAATCAAATCCATTTTATCTGATTTAGTTAACGCTTGAAATAACGTTATTTTCACATTAGGTTCTGTTTCAGATAAATGGTACGAAAGAATTTCGGCATTAATGTTTTCTTTGCCTATACTTTTTATTATACACTCATAATCTGTTCCTTGTCTATTACAAATTGTTATTTTATCTCCACTTTTTAGTCTCAATACTTTTGAAATATGTTTAACGTCATCCCCATAAATAACTATATTATCTGCTTGTATCTGCTCGGGATTTACAAAAAATCTGGGCATAAATCTCACTCTTTCATTTTAGCTGCTAATGCACACCATGAGCCTTCCTCGAAGATCTCAACAATATCCAGTCTGTTTTTTGTCATTGCTTCTTGTACATCTTGAAGTCGTTCTTTAATAATTCCAGAGGCAATAAAAAAACCTTTGGGATTTAAAAAATCTAAAACAGATTCAGAAAGCTCAATGATTACATCAGCAATAATATTTGCGACTACAATATCAGCCTTTTCATTCACTACATCTAAAAGATTTCCTTCGTACACTTTCATTATATGCTCAACATGATTTGAGTTCACATTATTTTTTGCAACTTTAACAGCGTTGGCATCTAAATCTACTCCTATTACAGAAGAAGCTCCCAGTTTCGCGGAAGCAATTCCTAAAATTCCACTTCCACATCCTATATCAAATACAATATTACCTTTAGTAATATATTTTTCAAGAAGCTCCAGACACATAGCGGTTGTTTCATGAGTTCCTGTACCAAAAGCCATTCCTGGGTCCATCTCTATGATGATTTCACGTTCATCTGTTGAAGTGTATTCTTCCCAGGATGGTTTTATTACTATATTTTTTCCGATTTTAATGGGTTTATAGTATTTTTTCCAAGAATTTGCCCATTCTTCTTCATGTAAAACATCTGTCTGAACTGTTCCTTTTCCAACATCTAAAAATTGCTTAATATGATTCAAACTATTTTGAATTTGAATGATCTTTTCTTCATAGGGAGCATCTTCAGGTAAATATACTTTTATGAGCACTTCATTCATATCTTTGCTTTTTAACAATTCTTCATCAATATAGTCCCAATCGGTTTTATTCTTTTTTTCCATAGTCATGGTAATATCGTTAGGATCATCTATCTCTATAGTTGGAATACCTATATTTGTCAATGCATAAGATATTGCCTCTACTGCTTCACTTTTTGTACTTATCGTTAAACGAATCCATTTCAAATCATTCATCTCCTTGTTTTAATTCCCAAAGGCTTCTCCGAAAGCATCTTTTACTTTTTCAAAGAATCCTTTCCTTCCTTGATAAACCTCATCACCACTAATGCTTGCAAATTGTCTTAATAATTCTTTTTGCTTTTCATTTAACTTGGTTGGAACATCTATTTTAACTTGAATGTATTGATCTCCTCTTACTTTTGGGTTTCTGAGATGTGGAATTCCTTTTCCTTTTAAACGAAAAACAGTACCTGTTTGCGTGCCTTCTTTAATTGTATATTGCACATTACCATCCAGTGTAGGCACAATCAGATCTGCTCCCAAAGTAGCTTGAACAAAGGTAATAGGAATTTCACAATACACATCGTATCCTCTTCTTTCAAATATTGGATGTTCCTGTATATACACTGTAATCAGAAGATCACCATTTGGACCTCCTCTTTCTCCCGGTTCTCCCTTGCCTTGAATTCGAATACTTTGTCCATGATCAATTCCGGCAGGTATATCCACTTGAATTGTTTTTGTTTTTCTTACCTTTCCTTTTCCATTACATGTATGGCAAGGATCTTTTACAATTTTTCCTTCTCCATGGCATACATCACAAGTCCTTACACTGGTCATAGAACCGAATAAAGTATTTTGTGTGAATTTAACCTGACCTGTTCCACCACAGTGTCTGCACGTTTCGGGATGGGTACCAGGCTTAGCTCCGGTTCCATGGCAGGTATCACAGGTATCCCATAATGCTACATTTATTTCTTTTGCTATTCCAAAAGCAGCTTCATTAAATGAAAGCTGAACACTTACTCTGACATCAGCGCCTTTTGTAGGACCATTTCTTCTTCTTGAGCCCATTCCTCCAAACATGTCACCAAAAACGCTATCAAAAATATCTCCCATATCAAAGCCGCCAAAACCATCAAATCCGCCACTGCCTCCAGCACCATTCCCAAAGGCAGCATGGCCGAATTGATCATATTTCGCTCTCTTTTGAGGATCACTCAATATTTCATAAGCTTCACTTATTTCCTTAAATTTCTGCTCTGCTTCTTTATTATTGGGATTCATATCAGGATGATATTTCTTTGCTAGTTTCCGATAAGCTTTCTTTATATCGGCATCTGAAGCACTTTTATCTACTCCTAGTATCTCGTAATAATCCCTTTCTGCCAATTCAATCACCTTCCAATCTAACCAAACTACATACATTCCATCAATTGCACGAAATTAATTACTTTATTATATAGTGATCTGCATCTAAAATCAAATGAATTTGAAGCCAATAATTAATATACTTTAAAAAAGCCAAAGATGTTCTCTTTGGCTTTTTTAAATATTATAGTTCTTTATAATCTGCGTCTACAACATCATCATTAGATGGGTTCGCGCCCTGTGGATTTGAGTCTGGGCCTGCTCCTGGAGCCTGTTGCTGATATAATTTTGTAGAAATTTCATAAAATACATTTGTTAAATCTTCTTTTGCTTTCTTAAGTTCTGTAATATCAGAATCACTCATATTTTCCACATTCGTTTTTGCAAGTAAATCTTTTAATTTTTTAAGCTCAGTTTCTACTTTAGCTTTATCTGCAGCATCTACCTTATCTCCAAGGTCTTTTAAAGTTTTTTCTGTCTGGAATACCATAGATTCTGCTTCATTTTTGGTATCGATTGCTTCTTTTCTCTTTTTGTCTTGTTCTGCATATTGCTCTGCTTCTTTAATTGCCCTTTGAATTTCATCGTCACTTAAGTTGGTGCTTGCAGTAATTGTAATATGTTGTTCTTTACCTGTTCCAAGGTCTTTAGCGGATACATTTACAATACCATTTGCATCTATATCAAAAGTTACTTCAATTTGTGGAACTCCTCTTGGAGCTGGTGCAATACCATCCAATCTGAAGCGTCCTAAAGTTTTATTATCTTTTGCCATAGGACGTTCCCCTTGAACAACATGTATATCAACAGCTGTCTGATTATCCTCTGCAGTTGAAAAAATTTGGCTTTTTCTTGTAGGAATGGTTGTATTTCTCTCAATTAATTTTGTTGCAACCCCACCTAAAGTTTCAATTCCAAGGGAAAGTGGTGTTACATCAAGAAGAAGAATATCTCCTGCGCCTGCATCTCCTGCTAATTTTCCACCTTGAATGGATGCACCGATTGCTACACATTCATCAGGATTAATTCCTTTAAAAGGTTCTTTTCCTGTAAGTCTCTTAACTGCTTCCTGAACTGCTGGAATACGTGTTGACCCTCCGACCAATAAAACTTTATCTAGGTCTGATGGAGTTAACCCAGCATCTGATAAAGCCGTTCTTACAGGATTCATAGTTCTTTCAACTAAATCCGCAGTTAATTCGTCAAATTTTGCTCTTGTCAGTGTTATATCCAAATGCTTAGGGCCTTCTTGATTTGCTGTAATAAAAGGTAAATTAATGTTTGTAGTCGTTACAGTAGAAAGTTCTTTCTTCGCTTTTTCAGCAGCTTCTTTAAGTCTCTGCATTGCCATTTTGTCTTGGCTAAGATCTATCCCTTCTACTTTCTTAAACTCATCCACCAAATATTTAATGATTCTGTCATCAAAATCGTCTCCACCTAAATGATTATCTCCATTGGTTGCAAGTACTTCAATGACACCATCACCGATTTCAATAATGGAAACGTCAAAAGTTCCTCCACCTAAATCATATACCATAATCTTCTGCTCTTTTTCATTTTCAAGACCATAAGCCAAAGCTGCCGCTGTTGGTTCGTTAATAATTCTCTTAACATCTAAACCTGCAATTTTACCAGCATCTTTTGTAGCTTGTCTTTGGCTGTCTGAAAAATATGCAGGAACAGTAATAACTGCCTCCGTTACAGTTTCACCTAAGTACGCTTCTGCATCTGCCTTTAATTTTTGCAAAATCATCGCAGAAATTTCTTGGGGGCTAAAAGATTTGTCATCAATTTTTACTCTATAGTCGCTCCCCATATGTCTTTTTATAGAAATTACTGTTTTATCAGGATTAGTAACTGCCTGACGTTTTGCAGTTTCTCCTATTAATCTTTCCCCTGTTTTAGTAAAAGCAACGATTGAAGGGGTAGTTCTTGCTCCTTCTGTATTAGGAATAACAACTGGTTTTCCACCTTCCATTACAGCAACACAAGAGTTGGTTGTTCCTAAGTCGATACCGATTATTTTTCCCATATCAATTAATCCTCCTTATGATTCTTTATTAGTTTGCTACTTTTACCATACTGTATCTGATTACTTTATCTTTATAAATATATCCTTTTTGAAACTCTTCTACGATTTCATTCTCTCCAAATGCTTCATCTTCAATATGGGTTACAGCATTGTGGAGATTAGGGTCAAAAGTTTCGCCAACAGCCTTTATTTCTTCTACTCCCATTGAAGTTAAAATATCTTTAAATTGTCTATAGATCATTTCCATTCCTTGTAAGAAAGAATTAGATTCATCGTCTTTTTGAGCAGCACTTAAAGCGCGTTCAAAATTATCAATGACAGGAAGAATTTGCTCAATAGCACTTCTTACACCATCCTCATAAAGAACTGCTTTTTCTTTGATTGTCCTTTTTCTGAAATTATCAAATTCTGCCATTGTTCTTTGAAGACGATCTTTTAATTCATCATATTCTTTTTCTTTTTCTCTTAATTTATTCTGAAGCTCTTCAAATTTTTGAGAAGTAAGCTCTTCTTCATCTTTTTGCGCTTCTTCCTGAGTACTTACCTCTTCTTCATTGACGTTTTTTGCTTCATCATTATTTACTTCAATTTCTGCATCGTTTAATGTTTCATTTTCAACTTCATTGTTAAGAGTTTTTTCTTGCTCCACTTGCCCCACCCTTTTCTTTGTATTTTTATCCATCAGAATTGTTATTTAACAATTTATCCATATTGCTTGAAATATATGATAAAATTGAAACAACTTTTTCATATTCCATTCTCGTCGGTCCAATAATGCCAATGGTTCCTACTTTTCTGCCGCCTATTTCATAAGAAGCAGTAATTAGACTGCAATTTTTAATCTCTTCGATTTCATTTTCTTCACCAATAGTAATATTGATACCTTTGGATGCATTTTTAGTTAAAATAGACATCAATAGATCTTTTTCCTCTAATGTATGAAAAAGCTGCTTCGCCTTAACAATATCACTAAACTCTGGGAAATCCAACATGTTCATTGTACCGCTTAAATAAACTTCAGGGGTAATCTTAGTTTGAATCGTTTTAGCAACCGCATCGAGAATTGGATTTACAATCTCGCCATAGATGCCCATCTTTACCTTTAATTCTTGAATGACAGGGAGATTAATTTGCTCCATTGTCAAACCATTAAGAGAGTCATTCAGCATTGCAGACAACTTATTCAGAGTATTTTGATCTGCCGGAATATCCATTTTAATAACATTATTGGTTACAAGATTAGCGTCAGTCACGATAATAAGGATAATTGAATGAGCATCTAAAGGAATGAGCTGCATATGTTTGATCTTAGTTTTATGAATTACCGGAGAAGAAACGATAGAAGTATAATTTGTATATAATGATAATAACTTTGCTACTTCTTTCATAAGTATATCAATTTGATCTACTTTTTGCTGAAGTAATTGATCAATGATTTGCATGTTGACTTCATTAATGGACAGATGTTCCATTAACTGATCCACATACAAACGATAACCTTTATCCGAAGGAATACGCCCTGCCGATGTATGGGGCTGAATAATAAATCCCCATTCTTCCAGATCAGACATTTCATTTCTAATCGTAGCTGAACTTACACCTAATTCATATTTTTTAGAAATCGTTCTGGAGCCCACAGGTTCTCCTGTAAGAATATAGTCTTTAATAATCGCATGTAGTATTTTTATTTTTCTGTCATCTAAGATCATATTATCATTCCCCCTGGTTTGTTAGCACTCAATTACCGTGAGTGCTAACTTCAAAATTAAAATACCATCTTAGAAATGATTTGTCAAGATATTTATTCATTTTCAGGTAAAAATTCTGCAAAAACCATATTGGATACATCTAACCCTTTAGAAGTTAATTTAATAATGTCTTTATTACTTTCAACAAGACCTAACTTTATTAGTTTTTCAACTTTTTTTCCAAAAATCTCTTCAAATGAAATCTTAAATTTCTCATTAAATTTTTGAATCGATATTCCTTCCAACAATCTGAGTCCTAAAAACATATATTCAGCATATTGCATTGAAAGAGAAATTTCTTCTGCATCCTCTTTTAAAGTTGATAGATCTCCCTTTGCTTTAATGTATTGATCTAAATTGTAAGTATTATGATAACGTTCTCCATTATAGAAAGAATGCGCTCCCAACCCTATTCCAATATAGGGTTTATATGTCCAATAAACCAAATTATGACGGCTCAAAAATCCAGACTTTGAAAAATTAGAAATTTCATATTGCCTATAGCCCATTTTACTTAAATACCATCCGGCATAATGATACATCGCCCGATCTGTTTCTTCATCATTTAATTTAATTTTCCCCTCTTCTTCCCATTTTCCGAATGGTGTATTTTCTTCAATAGTTAAACTATAACACGAAATATGCTCAGGGTTTAAAAGCACAACATTTTTTAAAGTATCCATCCAGTTCTTCAAGGTTTGATTGGGCAAGGAAAACATTAAATCAACATTTATATTGTCAAAGCCAAGACTTCTGGCCAATAGATAATTTTGAATAAACTCTTCCACTGTATGAATTCTTCCTAGATCTTTTAGTAAATTATTTTGATACGCCTGAAGACCCATACTTAATCTATTGATATGGCATTCTTTTAGAACCTCAAGTTTTTCTAATTCCAGTGTTCCCGGATTGCTTTCTATTGTAATTTCAGCATGAGTATTAATCTTAAAATTTTGAAATAAACTCTGTAAAATTGTGCGCAACAAATGGGGGGAAAGAACAGTAGGAGTTCCTCCCCCAATAAATATGGTGTTAATCTCGTAATTTTGCAGCAACACACCATATCGACCAATTTCCTCTTTTAATGCTAAAACATATGCGGTCATTTGATCATTTTTATTGGCGTAAGAAGCAAAATCACAATAATAACATTTCGATTGACAAAATGGTATGTGAATGTATAAACTAATTTGATTGTCCATCTTTCTACTCCAATTTTAATACACTCATAAATGCAGATTGCGGAACTTCTACATTTCCGACCTGACGCATTCTTTTCTTTCCTTCTTTTTGCTTTTCTAAAAGTTTTTTCTTACGGGTAATATCTCCCCCATAACATTTAGCAAGCACATCTTTCCTCATTGCACTAATTGTTTCACGAGCAATAATTTTATTTCCTATGGCAGCTTGTATTGGAATTTCAAATAAATGTCTTGGTATTTCTTCTTTTAATTTTTCCGCAATCTTTCTTCCTCTCTCGTATGCTTTATCCGTATGTACAATAAAGCTAAGGGCATCAACAAGCTCCCTGTTAACCAAAATATCCAGTTTAACCAAATCAGATTCTTTATATCCTATTAATTCATAATCAAAAGAAGCATATCCTCTTGTCCTTGATTTTAAAGCATCAAAGAAATCATATATGATTTCATTTAGGGGAAGATGATAGGTGAGCACTGCTCGCGTCTCTTCAAGATAGTTCATTCCAAGATATTCTCCGCGGCGCTCCTGGCACAACTCCATGATCGCACCTATGTATTCAGTAGGAACAATGATCTCTGCCTTTACGATCGGTTCCTCCATATGTTCTATCTCTGATGGATCAGGCAAATCTGCCGGGTTGGACAATTCGATAACTTCTCCATTCGTTTTATAGACTTTATAAATAACACTGGGAGCAGTAGTCACCAAGTCTAGATTATATTCCCTTTCTAAACGTTCTTGAATAATTTCCATATGCAGTAAACCCAAAAATCCACATCTGAATCCAAAACCTAATGCTATTGAATTTTCAGGTTCATATACCAACGCCGCATCATTGAGCTGAAGTTTTTCAAGAGCATCTCTTAAATCTTCATATTTAGACCCATCTGCAGGATACATTCCACAATAAACCATGGGATTAACTTTTTTATAGCCCGGAAGCGGTACATCCGCAGGATTATTGGCATCCGTAATGGTATCTCCAACTTTAGTATCTTTAACATTCTTTATACTGGCTGCTATGTATCCTACATCTCCTGCACAAAGTTCATCCGTCATTATAAAGCGCCCCGGGCCAAAAAAACCTACTTCAGTAACATCAAATTCTTTGCCGGTTGCCATCATTTTAATTCTCATGCCTTTTTTAATGGTTCCTTCTTTAATTCTGCAAAATACTATGGCCCCTTTATAAGGATCATAAATAGAATCAAATATCAGTGCTTTTAAAGGCGCATCAAAATCTCCTGTAGGACTTGGTATGTCACGAACAACCTTTTCTAATACTTGCTCTATATTGATTCCGGCTTTTGCTGAAATCAAAGGAGCATCCTCTGCAGGAATTCCTATTATATCTTCTATTTCTTTTATAACATGGGAAGGATTGGCACTGGGCAAGTCAATTTTATTGATTACTGGTATAATTTCCAAATTATGTTCTAGTGCTAAATAAACATTTGCCAATGTCTGAGCTTCTATCCCCTGAGCTGCGTCTACAACTAGAATTGCCCCTTCACAGGCGGCAAGACTTCTGGAAACCTCATAGTTAAAATCAACGTGACCTGGAGTATCTATCAAATTAAAAATATATTCTTCTCCATCTTCTGCTTTATATACCAATCGAACAGCTTGTGCTTTGATGGTTATACCTCGTTCTCTTTCCAACTCCATATTATCTAAAATCTGCTCCTGCATTTCTCTTTCTGTCAACAATCCAGTTTTTTGAATCATGCGATCCGCTAAAGTTGATTTTCCATGATCAATATGTGCTATAATGCAAAAATTTCGAGTTCTTTCTTGCTTTGAAAGGGGCATTTCAAATGTTCCTCCTTAATTGATTAGAATCTTTAGTGCATATATCTAATAAAACCAACCGTTAATTTACAGTTGGTTTCATGGCATAACTATATCTATACGTCGTAATATTATAACACATGGAATCTCAACCCTCAATACCTGTTATTGCACCTTTAAGACTTCACAGAGAATTTTAGCCAGAGGTGCCATAGCGTTTCTGGCTTCCTCTACAGTATTGGTATTGGCTCCAACCTCGACTAATAATGATTTTGGAAGCATATGAAGACTATATCTGTAGGGTTTAATATATATTTTTCGCATAAGGCCCGGATAGAGCTCATTAGCCTTAAGCTGCATCTGCAGACTAAATGCCAAATTATCCATAAGATATGGATTAGGGAGACTGGTGATCTCTGTTAACTCGCCATCTTTCATGGTTTTACATATTCCGTTTACAAACATAATCTTTGCAGTAGGTTTACCATCGATTGTAGTTACTAATTTGCCCTTCTCAATGCCATCTCTATGTAAATCAATGAGCACTTCTATAGATGGGTTTTGCTGCAATATTTTTCGAATAGCTGGTTCCATTCTTTCATAGCTTCCATCACGCATGAGTTTTCCTTGCACAACATCATATTGCCCCTTATTATGCAAGACTCCTATACCATACTCCTCATGAAGTATTTTGGCAAGGACTTCGCCCAGTCCAACTACCCCATCATCTAATTGATTTGGATCGCCATCCGCATAGTGTTCCTGAGAATGGGTATGAAAAATAAGAATTTGAGGTTTATTAGATTGCTTTTTCAAAGAAATATTTCTGTTAATGAGCTCTGCAGCCGGAAGATCCACATAAGTTAATTTTAAATCTCCTTCGAAGTTATAAAAATTTCTCTGCAAAAAATTAATATCCCTAAGCTGTGACCCAGAATATTTTACACTGGTAGAAGCAAAAGGATCTTCAAAAACATCCGCATCTTCTGAATCTATTGGATAATAGTCTTCATCATTTGGTTGTACAATTTCATTATTGCTTGCATAGTCATCAAACATGCCATCCACTTCAATTACATTTTGCGTATATTGAACGGCATTACTGTTTATATATCTTGCAAGAGGGATAATTTCTTCCAATACAGTATTCATATTATCCCAGTCAATATCTGTAATCAATGAGAATATACTTTTAGCAAAATCTTTGACAGTATGTCCATCATTTGAATATCCATCGACATATGGGATAGTCTCTTCTAACACTTTTTTATACCATTCAGAATCCAGAGAATGTTCTTCTATTTCTTGTGTGATCATTGGAAATTCAGATCCTGAATTGATTTTTACATATTTGTTACCAGAATTTATTAATCTGCTTAAAAACAAACATGACAGCAAAATGATTACTATTGTAATTAATTTTGACTTAATTCTTCCTAAACTAATCGTATGAATTCTTACCAATGTAATGCCCCCTACATGATTATCTTAAGGTATATGCACTTTATATATCTTATTATCATGAAGGGTGCATTATGATTACTAATCATTATTTATACCTGTTAATATCTTTTAAATCTATTCCCGGATGAAAAGCTATATTGATTGCATTTGAGATAATATATGCCAGTCGATCAATTACAGCATCAATTTCCTTAGGAGTAACAAATAAATCTCCCACATAAGGATTTAAAATTTCCCGTATTAATTGATATTTTTCCTGTTCATTTAATCTCTGAAGCATTTTATAAAAGTCCGATTCTTTATTGGAAGATTCATATTCATTAATCATTGCATCAATGATATGGTCTATTGTATCATTCACTAAAGTTGCAGCATCTACAACAGTCGGGACTCCAATTGCGATTACAGGTACACCCAAAGTTTCTTCTGTTAAACCTTTTCGTTTGTTCCCAACACCGGAACCGGGATGGACTCCTGTATCAGCAATTTGAATTGTTGCATTTACTCGGCTGGTTTTTCGTGATGCAAGGGCATCAATGGCTATAACCAAATCCGGTTTTACTTTTTCAACAACTCCTTCAACAATTTCACTGGTTTCAATTCCTGTTAAACCCATAACTCCAGGCGCAATTGCACTGACAGGACGTACGGATTCATCAATTTGCTCAGGTACGTGTGCAAGCAAATGTCTTGTTACCATAATCCTTGAAACAACTTTAGGTCCCAGTGCATCGGGAGTTACGTTCCAGTTTCCCAAACCTACAACTAGAATCACAGCATCTTCTTTCAATTTTTTGATTTTAACCAGTTGTTTTGCAAGGACTCTAATGATTTCTTCATGAGCTTCTACATCATTTTCTTTCATAAGAGGGCTTTCCACAGTAACATAATTTCCAATGGGTTTTCCCATTTGATTTGCCCCTTCTTCATTCATAATTTCCACCCAAGTAACAGTAATTTCCTTATCTTTTTGTTCTTCAACTGTTACTTTTACCCCCGGGACTTCCACATCTTGCTCTTTTCTTACCATTTCTCTTGTTTCTATTGCCAAATCAGTGCGTATACTAAAATGAAAATCATCCTTCATCATATACAACTCCTCATTAAATTTTTAGTAAATATATTAATATTTTTTTTAATCTTGGCTATTATATATGTGTAGAAATCCTTGGATATATATGCAAATATATTTTTTCCAGTATTTTTTGAGATATTCATTGACTTCTTGATTGTTTTCTATTAAAATAAACTATGTTTGATTATAGAATAATCCATCTATTATTCCCCAATAAAAGATGTGTCTCGTCCAACCATACAGCCAATGAGGAGGTGACAAGATGGCAAATATTAAATCTGCAAAAAAGAGAATTAAAGTAATCCAAACAAAAACTTTAAGAAATCGCATTATCAAATCCAAAGTTAAAACAGCTATGAAGAAGGTAGTATTGGCTGTTGAAAATGGAAATTTAGAAGATGCTAAAATCGCTTTATCAAAAGCTGCCGCTGAAATCGATAAGGCTGCTTCTAAAGGTGTTTTTCATAAAAATACTGCTGCCAGAAAGAAAGCTAGCTTAGCTAAGCTTGTAAATAAAATGGGAGCATAATTAAAATGACCACTTGCATAGTGGTCATTTTTGCTTTTATTTGCTATGTTTCAATAAAAGCATTTCAACTGCCAATTCTCCATCCATTTTACCAGTCTTAATATCCATATCTGTTTGTAAACAATCTTCAATGGCTTCTTTTAACTTTTCAATCGCAAAAAGCTGAGATTGTTTCAAGCAATCACCAATCACGAAAGAAGGTTGTTTCAATATTTCAGTAATCTCTTTTTGGCCTAAGCCTTGACTATAAAGATATTTAACCTGTAAGATCAATCTTATTTGTCTTGTTAGCATGGACAAAATCCTAATAGGCGGCTCTTTAATCAAAATAAGATTGGAATAAATCTCTAAAGCCTGATCAACTTTCTTATATCCCATCGCTTTAACAAGATCAAAAATATGGGCATCGATAGATTTTATACATATATCATCTATGTCTTTAGTAGTCACATCTTTTCTTTCTTCCATGTAATCAATAAGTTTCTGAATTTCATTGGCTAAGTTCTCCATAGATGTGCCAACCATACGAAGCATATATATACCTGCTTTACTATCAATATTTTTATTTTTTCTGTTAAATTCTCTTTTAATCCATACAAGCAAATCATTTTCTTTAAGAGACTCACATTCCACAGTATAATTTTTTGCATGCATTAATTTAAATAGTTTATTTCTTTTATCCACCGTATCTTCTAAAAATACTATACAGCTGGTAGGTGGAATATTAGGTATATAATTGCTCATAAGCTCTGTATCATTTTTTCTACCTGAAAGAAAGAGCTCTGAATTTTTAACAATTACTAATCTTTTTTCTCCCATAAAAGGGAGAAGCTCCATATTTTCGATTATTTGACTTGCAGGAATTGCTTTCCCTTCAAAAACTGTCAAATTCATCATCTGAAGTTCGGAAGGAATGAGTTTTTTCTGTATTTCCTCTAAGTAATGTTTTTTTAAGAATTGCTCCTCCCCATAAAATAAGTAGGCTGGCTGAAAAATATTTTTTTTGAGCTGTTCTTTTAACTGCATCATATGCATTTCCCCTATTTTCTTTAATCATAGTATTTATTTTATAGTCTCTGCCATTTGAATTTACAATAATTGCTCCGCTTTTTGCTGTAGTCGTTACAGAAATTTCGTGGCGATTGTATCTTTCTAGGACTTCGGCATGTGGATGACCGTATCTATTGCCTTTTCCACAGCTTATGAAAACATGCTTAGGACTGCACCAATTCAAAAAATTTTCAGTAGAAGAAGTCTTTGAACCATGATGAGGTGCTTTTAAAAAATCTGTTTGGATTGGTTTGTAAAAATTAACTATACTATTTTCCTGTTCTTCTTCTATATCTCCTGTTAATAAATAAGAAACTTTTTTATTGATCACTCTGAGAACCATGGACGCCTTGTTCCAACTTTCATCATAAACTTCTGCTTCATTGGATTTTGGATGCAGACATTGTACAATGGTATCATCAAATACGATTGTATCTCCTTGTTTTAACAGATAGCAAGGAATTCCTAAAGCCTTCGCTTTCATAATAAATTGATGATATGTTTCATCATGACCAAGGTCTTTTGCAGAAACAAATATTTTCTTTATATCCATTTTCTCAAGTAATCCTAATAAACCAAAAAGATGATCTTTATCGGGATGAGTTAAGAAAACTGCATCTAATGAAGAAACACCTTTATAATGAAAATAAGGAATCAACACCTTACTTGCATCTTTTTCTCCTCCGTCAATTAATAAATTTTTATTATTTTTTGTGTGTATAGCTATGGCATCTCCTTGTCCCACATCCAGGACTGTCAATTCAAATGATCTTGGCGTAACTAAAACAGTAATCCATAATAATATACCTATTATAGGAATACAATACAATATTTTATGATCAAAATTATATACTCTTTTATAGGATACATATAAAACAAAAATTGCAAGAATAATATAATATCCTGCTATTTCACAAATGGAGGGAGCTCCTGTAATCAAATTCCCAAACGGCAAGTGAAGAAAAAGTTTTGATATCCACTCATAGAAACACAAAATATAGTAAACACTACCAATTACAAATTTTGCGCCATTGTTCCAAAAAAAGCCCAAAACTCCAGCTAAAAATCCAAGCCAAACGACAAAAGCGGCCAATGGAACAATAATCAAATTTAATATAAAACCAACAATCGAAACATAATAAAAATGATACGATACTATAGGCAAAGTTGCAAGCCCTGCCCCCATGGAAGAAGATACGGTAACACGAATGGATTTCGGCAACCAAAATATCTTGTTAAAAACAGGACTTAAAAAAATCAATCCTAAAACAGCCATAAAAGATAATTGAAAGCCAGCATCCCAAAGAAAAAGGGGCTGCTTAATAAGTATAATAAAAGCTGCCAACGCAATTGAGGTACAAATATCATAAGTTCTTCTTAGAATTTTCCCTAAAAGTACCACTGTAATCATTAACACTGCTCTAACCGTAGATATACTTAAACCTGTAAGAATGCAATAGATCCATAATATGAGCAATATAGAAAATATGTTAACATGATTGGGAATTTTTAGATTTTTAAAGATCCACCATAGTAATGCTGCAATAATAGAGATATGCAATCCAGAAATAGCTAAAATATGGGAAATACCTGCCTGCTGAAACATGGATTTTTGATCTTGATCCAAGTCGCTTTTGCTCCCAAGAATCATGGTTTTTAGTATGGCAGACTGCTTTGAAGGAAGCAAGCTATCATATATTTTTATCCATCGGTCTCTTAAATTTAATAAAATGGAAAGGAAATTTCTTTTATATGGTTGGATACTTTTTAGATCTCCAAATAACTTATAATCTATTCCCCTAGTCTTCATATAAAAAGCTTCATTCCAGCCTCCTGGATTTCTAAGAGGCTCAAAGGTTATGATTTCACCCTCTACTTGAATCAAATCCCCATAATCGATTTTTTCACCATATTTGAGATACGCTTTTATTTTAATTGGTTTAGTAAATACTTTATTCATATAAATCATTTTTTTCGTTTTCATGATACAAATGATTTGATCATCCTTATAAGAATCGATACGCTTAACCATTCCAACAACCTGAACTTTGTTATCAGATAGATTATTTTGAATCAAAGATTCCAACAATGGATCAGAAGAATAAAGGCTCTGTTCCATGCGGATACATCCAAGCATCAAAAATAATGGAAAAAGAAGTATTCCATTCCACTGAAATTTATAATACAAGTATACAATAATACTTAAAGAAATAAATAAAAAGAGAACAGTACTACTTGTTGTCAAGCAATACTGTCCCCCTAAAATCCCTAGCAAATAGAACAAAAACATCCAAATGAGCGGACGTCTCATTTTTATCCTCCATATTTTCTTATTCGCTGATTAAACTTTCATCTCTCTCAAAAGGACCACTAAAATCATAATGTCCTTTAAACTCTTGTTGCTTTTCTCCTTCGATTAAAAACTGTACTTTTTTGACATTCGAAAGCTCTGTAAGGGAATTTACAATAGAATAAATCGTAAAGGTTTCCCCCGTAGATCCTCCTGCATGTTTGGTTTTAAATTCATTGCTTAAATCCACATAACAAATACCATCTTTGGTTTCTATATCTTTTATAGTTGTTTCTACAGGAATTGTTGGCAATAAGTCAGAGCTTTGGGGACCTTTAATCAATTCCTCCACAATATATTTTTCTACTGGAACATTGGGATTAACTTCTATGGTTCTTTCTTCCATAACTAATTTTTCCCCATTTTTATCAGAAAAATATAATTTAACCGTCTGTAAATTGGATGTAGTTAAAACATTGGATGGCTCCAAAACAATATCCTCCTGAGACATTGGCCCAATCGGTTTTCCATCAGTTCCAACCAGCGGTTCTCCATCAATAGAAATTTCTACCTGGTTAATAAAATCAAATTCAGTCAAAGTTTTAACCAGAGCTGCTCGAAGTAAAACCTGATCTTGAGCAGATAAATCATTATAATGAGAAGAAATATCAATTTTAAGCAAGTCTTTCTCCAATACCATACTTTTAATCTGTATGTCTTGGGGAATAGGAGGTTGAAGACCTACTGTTTTAGGTATCTTTTTTAACTCTTCTATGGAATACTTAATTAAATCTTCTTTACTCTCCAATTGTACAACTCGTTTTTCTTCTACCAGTTGAGACTTATTGCTGTTAATAAAAAATAAGGTCAACTCTGTTCCTTCAGAGGTCTTTGTTTTATTATTTGCTATTCTGCAGCTTACCAAGGAAATCAGCACTATAAAAAAAGAAAAAATAACAGTAAATCCTAATATGATCTTATTTTTAAATTTCATTTTATCACCTCTAATGAGTATCAAATTTTCATCCATTCAAAGTTTATAAAGTACTAAGTACAGCTTCATTCATTATAAACTAATATTTTTACAATCATAACAAATAGATATTACAAAACTATGAACTTTGCTTTAGAGGTATTCTTACAATAAATTCAGAACCTTCTCCTTCCTTACTGTTAACTTTGATACTTCCTTGGTGCAGCAAAACGGTTCTGTAAGTAATGGACAACCCTAGTCCAGTTCCCCCCGTTTCACGATCTCTGGTTTTATCTACTCGATAAAAACGTTGAAAAATTTTATCTTGTTCCTCTTCAGGAATGCCTATTCCCGTATCTATAACTTTAATAAATGCATTTTGATGATCAGCATCCACTGTCACTCTTACTATTCCATCTTCAGGAGTATACTTGATTCCATTTTCAACTAAATTAGATATCGCTAAAGTAAGCTTCATTTCATCAACTTCTGCGTATACATCTCTAAAGCTTTCATATATTAATTCAATATTTTTCTTATTGGCAAGAGGATGAAGACGCTTTAAAATTTCTTCAATAAGTGTATTCAGATTGGTATTCTTTATTGTAAGAGGCACTTCTTTTTGATCCAGTTTTACTAAAAATAAAAGATCATTTATAATAGCAGTTAACCTGTCTACTTCAGAATTAATATCCTTAAAAAATTCTTTATACATTTCTACTGGTACATCTTCTTGAAATAATAAAGATTCACTTAAAACTTTAATAGAGCTTAAAGGCGTTTTTAATTCATGAGAAACGTTTGAAACAAATTCTTGTCTGGATTGATCCATTTTTAATAATTGCTGTGTCATATGATTAAAGGCATTTCCTAATTCGGCTAATTCATCTCTTCCCTTAATTTCAATCCTCTGATCTAAATGTCCCTCAGTTATTTTTTGAATAACTTTGAGCATTCTTTTTAAAGGATTTGTTATAATACCTGAAGCAAAAAAGGCTAAAATACCTGTAATCATACTCACTAAAATCGTTAAAAGATATAATTGCTTCCTTATGGTATTTAATGTTTTGCTCACCATATCATCAATGGGCGCAGAAATCATTACGGCTCCTATTATTTTATTTTCATCCACAATAGAAGCTGCTGCATTGATAATGTTATTACTCTGTTTTTCTGCTTTGTCATTGCCTTGAAGTGCCTGAAGAATCTCTTTGTATACATGGGTCTTTTTGTTTTCAAGAGTTTGCTCTGTTCGATTAGAGTCATAGGCTTCAAACCCCTGTGCATCTACTACTATTACCCTGGCTTCAATTTCTTTGCTGGTCTGTTCCATTTCATAGGCAAACAATTCTTTTTTAGTATCATCCAGTAAATATTTACCGATAACGATATGACCTGCTGTTACATTGGCTTGCCTTAATAATTCAGCTTTTCGCTCTTCAATATAATGGTTTTCCAATCTTTTATATAAGGTCATGGAAAAAAGCATCAAAGGCAAAAAACTAATCAACATAAAAATAAGCAATATTTTCCATCGCAAGCTATGAAAATGCTTGAATCTAATCTTTAAAATAATAACCAACTCCCCATTTTGTGTGAATAAATTCCGGCTGACTGGGATTTTCCTCTATCTTTTCTCGAAGCCTTCGCACATGAACATCAACGGTTCTAACATCCCCTGGGTAATCATATCCCCATATGGTATTCAATAGACTTTCTCTGCTGTAAACTTTTCCAGGATTAGATGCAAATAATTCCAACATATCAAATTCTTTAGCTGTTAAATTTACTTCTTTTCCTCTGACAAATACTCTTCTGCTGCTAATTTCCATCTCTAAACCATTGGTTTTTATCTTTTTCTTGTCACTTACATTTTCTACATGAGTCACCCTTCTTAAAATCGCTTTTATTCTCGCTTTCAGTTCCAATATATTAAATGGTTTCGTCAAGTAATCATCCGCGCCATATTCCAACCCCATAATTTTGTCCATATCTTCTCCTTTGGCGGTGAGCATGATAATAGGCACATCAGAAAACTCTCGGATTTGTTGACATACACTTAAACCATCAATTTTGGGAAGCATTACATCTAAAATAATCAAATCGTACTGATTGCTTTTTGCCATTTCCAACGCTTCTTCTCCGTCGTAAGCGGCATCCACTACTAAATTATCTTGCTCCAAGCTGAATTTAATCCCTTTTACGATCAATTTTTCATCATCAACAACAAGAACCTTGTTTCCCATAATATCCTCCCTACCTATCGTACAGTAATTTTGTCTTTAATTTTCAAGAAAGTTTTTTGCCCAATTCTTGACACATTCTGAATCTCTTCGATAGACGAGAAAGGACCATTGCTTTCTCGATATTCTATAATATTTTGGGCAATAGCAGCACCTATTCCCGGCAAAGTCATAAGCTGCTCTGCTGAAGCTGTATTAATGTTTATGAGACCATCTGTGAACTCTTCTGTAAATGCCTTCCCTTCTCTATTTTCCACTTTTAAAGGAGATTTGTCAATTTGTTCTCCCTTTTTTGGTACATAAATTTTTTGCGAATCATGTATTTTTTCTGCTAAATTTAATTGGTCTAAATCTGCATCTTCCAAAGCTCCTCCTGCCATATTCAAAACATCAATTATACGGCTTCCTTCATTTAATGTATAAACATTAGGATTATGCACTGCTCCACAAATATAGACAGTACATAACAAAGGTTTACTTTCTTTTTCCACTTGTTCTTCGATAGGTTCAAGGATCGCTTTATGAGTATGATCCGATTCTAATTCCATATTAGATTCTAGCATCTGCAATTCACTTATCATAACCTCTTTTTCTTCGATTCCTTCGAACTTTTTATCAATGTATAATGTTCCACATATTGTAAATACTACTATAATGCATGCATAAAGTATATATTTCTTATTCACATATACCACCTTTACCAATTGAGATATTAAAATGTATGATTTTCTTTGCCTAAACATATTTTTTTTGCTATACTGAAAACTGAGACCATGATGAGAGGAGTTTAATAATGTATTCTACCCGTTTTCTGGGCAGAAAAATATCTGTATTATTGATTTTGATTTTAGTGGTATCTTCTGTTAATTTTATACCATCTAAAATCTTTGCCCAAAATGAGCCAATTATTCAATCAGATTCTGCAATTTTAATAGATGCTAAAACTGGAGCTGTTTTGTATGAAAAAAATATTCATAAAAGGCAATTTCCCGCCAGCATAACAAAGATCATGACTGCATTATTGGCAGTTGAAAATGGGAATTTAGATGATATTATTACCTTTTCTTATGAAGCAGTACATAGTATTGAATATGGAAGCAGTCATATAGGAATGAGGGAAGGAGAACAAATTACTTTAAGAGATGCTTTGCATGGAATGCTTCTAATGTCTGCAAACGAAGTCTCTAATGCGATTGCGGAATATATAGATGGTTCTATAGAGAAATTCGCAGAACATATGACTGATAGAGCAAAAGAAATAGGAGCTTATCATACGAATTTTGTAAACCCCCACGGTCTGCATAATGAAAACCATTATACCACCGCATACGATATGGCTCTTATTGCAAGAGAAGCTCTTAAATATGATACTTTTCGCGAAATCATCGGAACTGCTACATATATAATACCCCCTACCAATTTAGTAGACGAACCAAGATATTTATCTCATCAACATCGACTTTTCAATCAAAAAGCATATGCTAATTCATATTATGAAGGATGTATAGGGGGTAAAACAGGATTTACAAATGAAGCCAGTCATACTTTAGTGACTTATGCTGAGAGAAATGGTATCGAACTCATTGTTGTTACCTTAAAATCTGAAAAACAGGCTATGTATGATGATACCAGAAATTTATTGGATTATGGTTTCGATCATTTTGAAATGGTCACCATATTAAACAAAAAATCACCTGTTGTAAGTGTTCCGGTGGTGTCTATTATAAATGATAAGAAAGAATATCAAGGCAGTATTGAAGTATATGCGGAAGAAGATTTTACTTGCCTTATTCCAAAAGGTATTCAAAAAGATAATATAATTAAAAGGGTATCCATTCCTAGCGAATTACAAACCCCTATACATAAAAATCAATTGGCAGGTACACTGGATTTGATCTTTCAAAATAAAATTATCGGACAAGTTAATTTGATTACTGGAGATAGTATAGAAATGCTTCAGCCTGTTTCTTCAAGCAATGTTGACAAAACGACATATAATTTTGAGAACCAGAATAAATATCTGCGCATAGTAATTATGATCGTTTCTACAATAGTAATTCTTTTAGTTTTATTTGGTATTTTGATTATCATGATTAATTCATCTAAAAGAAAAAAGCGAAGACGCTATATGTCAAGAAGCAAACTTAAATTCACAAAAGATATCCAAAAAAGATAACGCTCGATGATATATCGAGCGTTATAATGTATCTACTGAAATTGCTGGAGCATCCCTCCACAATCTTTCCAGACAATAAAAATCTCTCACTTCTTTGTCAAACACATGGATCACTACAGAGCCGAAATCTAATAAAATCCATCCTGATGAATGATACCCTTCTTTATGAACCAGTTTGAAATTATTTTTTATTAATTCCTCTTCTACTGCTTCTGCCATAGCTTGCACCTGGTTAACATTTTTTCCAGACGCAATAATAAAATAATCTGCAATAACAGATACTTCATGTATATCCAATACTTTTATGTCTTCTCCTTTTTTATCTTCCAAAACATGATATGCTATTTTGATAATTTCTCTTGATTGCTCCAATTGATTCAATATTAATCCTCCTTTTTAGAATGAATAAATTCGAGGGCTTCTATCGTTAATGGATGTATTACTCTATCATTTTTTGCAAGATACTCAATAGTATTTTTTAACGCTGTTTCCATTGCCCGATCCAAATCGTGAGTAACATACTGTCTTACTTCTTCCAAGCCTTTAAATGATGTACGGTTAGGCTCTATATAATCTGCCAAATATATAATTTTTTCCAGTACAGACATATGAGCTCTGCCTGTTGTATGGTACCTGATAGCATTAAGAATCTCCTCATCTTTTACCCTGTAATCTCTCTTCGCTATTTCTGCTCCTAAAAAACTGTGTGATAATTCAATATCCTGAAGCAGAATCTCATCCAGAGGTATATGATATTCTTTACACAAACGAAGTTTTAAAGTATTAGGGATATCCTTTGCACAATCATGTAAAAGCGCCGAAACTTTTACTTTTTCTTCGTCTATATTATATATATGTCCTAATTGAAGTGCAGTTTCAACTACCCCCAAAGTGTGAATAAATCTTTTGGGAGAAAGAGCAGATTGAAGCTTTTCTTGCATATCTTTAAATTCTAACATTTTTCATCCCTCTTATAAATACAATTTAAATTTATAGATATAGTTTTCAACAGATTCAGGCAATAAGTATTTTATCGGCATTCCTTTTTTTACTCTTTCTCTAATATTGGTTGAAGAAATTGAAAGAGCAGGAACTTCCAAAAAATGAATTTTTGATTGATAATAATTTCTAATAATCTCTACTTTTTCAATTAATTCTTCTTTATGATACTCTGGTCTGGTTACAGCAACAAAAGTACACATTTTAAGCAGTTCTTCTGCATCTTTCCAAGTAAAAATATGACTCAGAGCATCTGCTCCAGTAATAAAATAAAGTTCTACATTTTCTCCATAAATTCTAATTAAATCTTTAATCGTATCAATCGTATAGGTTATACCTTTACGGTCTATTTCCAGTCTGGAAACATTAAAATGAGAATTTGTGGCTGTAGCCAACACAGTCATCAAATATCTATGTTCACTATGAGTGATATTTTCTTGTGACTTGTGAGGCGGATGACCTGTAGGCATAAACAATACCTGATCAATATTAAATTCATATCGTACTGCTTCAGCAGTAACTAAATGCCCGTAATGGATTGGATCAAAAGTTCCTCCCATAATTGCTAAAGATTTGGGAACCTGATCAATTACATTTCTCATAATAATGCTTGTCCTTTCGTAAATTAAAGCTTATTTCGGTAATTCTATGGACGGTTTTTCTTTAGAAGGTCTATATAAAACAATTTTCTTTCCAATGACTTGAACCGGTTCAGAATGAGTTCTCTCATGAAGTATATCACAAACTTCCCTTGGCGACATCATACAATTATTTAAAACATTAATTTTTATTAGTTCTCTTTTTTCTAAAGCATCATCAATAGCCTGAGTCAATTCAGGAGTTACTCCTCCTTTTCCCACTTGAAAAATAGGATCTATGGTATTGGCTAAACTCCTAAGATAAGCTCTTTGTTTACTCGTAAGCATATAATTTGCCTCCTTCGAAAGAATAAAGCCGGATATATTTATACGGCTTTATTATATAACATTATTTATAGTATTCAAATTCCAAATCATAAATTTTTACGGTATCACCTTCTTGAATACCTTGTTCTTCCAATGCATCGATAATTCCATGTTCACGAAGATATTTTTGAAAAAAGGCAAAACCTTTTTCAGATTCTAAATTCGTGTATCCAATCATTTTTTCTACTCCTACCCCTTCTACAACATAATAATGTTCTCCAAGCTTTTCTATTGTAAAAGGTTCATGAACTTCTTCTTTTTCTTCAAAGAACTCAAATTCTTCTTTAAACTTAATAGGATCTGCATCTGCTTTTTCTAATAGATTATGAATTTCTATGAGTAATGGCTGTATCCCTTTTCTTGTTGCAGCTGAAATCGGAATCACTTTTATACCTTGCGATTCGTATTTTTCTTTTAATTTTAATACATTTTCTTCACTCTCAGGGATGTCTGTCTTATTTGCAACGATTATTTGTGGACGTTTTAATAATTCTTCATTATATGCAGCCAACTCATAATTTATTTTTTCAACGTCTTCTACAGGATCACGACCTTCGAGGGCTGCAGCATCCACAACATGAACCAGAACTTTAGTTCTTTCAATATGTCTTAAAAAATCATGTCCTAATCCTATACCCTCATGGGCTCCTTCAATAAGTCCAGGTATATCTGCAATAACAAAATCTCTTCCATATTGATTGTGAACAACGCCTAAGTTTGGATTAAGGGTAGTAAAATGATAATTGGCTATTTTAGGTGATGCATTGGTAATCACAGACAATAAAGTCGATTTACCGACATTAGGAAAGCCTATTAATCCTACATCTGCAATCATTTTCAGTTCAAGAATAACCCAGTACTCTTTACCTTCTTGTCCTCTTTCTGCATATCTGGGTGCCTGTCTTGTTGAAGTCGCGAAATGCTGATTGCCTCTTCCGCCTCGACCACCTTTAAGCAATATTTTTCTTTCAGTTTCTCCCGTCATATCAAGCATAATTTTGCCAGTCTCTGCTTCTCTTATGATGGTTCCAGGCGGAACTTTAATCACCAAATCTTCTCCATCTTTTCCATGTCGTCTATTTTTTCCGCCATCTTCTCCAGGCTGAGCTTTAAAATGTCTTTTATGACGAAAGTCCATCAACGTATTCATGCCAGGATCTACTTCAAATATGATATCTCCGCCTCTTCCTCCATCGCCCCCATCAGGGCCTCCATTAGGTATGTATTTTTCCCGGCGAAAAGATACTGCTCCATTTCCTCCTCGTCCGGATTGAATAAATATCTTTGCTTGATCAACAAACATCAATCTCACCTTTTCTGATTAAAATCCTTGTTATCGTATAATTATTATTCGTAATAAACTTTGGGTTTATAACGATTTTACATAATTATCTTGTTTAATATTAAAAAAGGTTTCAAATGAATTCATTTGAAACCTTTTAGACTATTATTGTGCTATGTCAACTGGATATACGGAAACTTGCTTTTTATCTCTGCCTTTTCTTTCATACTTTACACGTCCATCGATTAAAGCGAATAAAGTATCGTCTCCGCCTCTTCCAACATTATTACCTGGATGAATTTTTGTTCCTCTTTGTTTATAAAGAATATTACCTGCTTTAACAAATTGTCCATCTGCGCGTTTTGCACCTAGTCTTTTGGATTCAGAATCACGACCGTTTTTAGATGAACCTACTCCTTTTTTATGTGCAAAAAATTGAAGATTCATTCTCAACATGCCTTACACCTCCCTGTACGAAATGTGTATATACTTTTTATAATCTTTTTGAATATTTGTAATACCCAATTCCAATGCTTGTAACAAGAGCAAGGTTTCCTTACTAACATTCGTTCTGGTAGATTCAGGCAAAATACATTTTAAATATCCACCTTCATCTTCATAATTAACCTCTATATTGTCTCGGGTTAATTTTTGAATGGAATTAACTGTGTTAATAGCTAACGCGCTAACTCCAGCACATACAATATCAGAACCATATTCCGAATATCCCGAATGACCACTTATCTGAAACCCGCATAATATTTCGGAAGAATTATAATAAAATTCAACCTTAATCATAATTAACCATTGATTGCTTCAATTTTTACTTTTGTATATGGTTGTCTGTGACCACGTTTCTTGTGGTAACCTTTTTTAGGTTTGTATTTATAAACAATGATCTTTTTACCCTTTCCTTCTTCTACTACAGAAGCAGTAACAGTAACATTGTTTACAAAAGGAGTTCCAACAGAAAGGGAATCATCTTTGGATACAGCAAGCACTTTATCAAAAGTGATTTTTTCACCTGCTGCAACGCCTAATTTTTCAACATAAATTACATCGCCTTCCTGAACTCTGTATTGCTTACCACCTGTTTCAATAATTGCGTACATGAGTACACCTCCTTAAACCGATACTCGCCGGATATGGTACTTCTTAAAAAGAAGTTTTTAACCTCTCCGAGCGGCTACATACTGAATGATAATAACATATGACATTTTTTTTGTCAAGGCTTAAAGCCTTATTTCTCTTTTATAATCTTATAATTTTCATTAGTAAGAGTATTATTCTCTATAAAACTGATAGATTTATTATATTTCTTTTCAAGAGCCTCTTTGTAGCCATTTAAATGAAACCATTCAATAATTTCTTTATTTGCTTCAATAATTATTTTAGTATAAATAGTATGGGTAAAAATAAAATCAATTTCTTTTTCAATATGATCTCCAATGTATTTTATTGACGGTGTCATTCCTCTTCCATCACATCTTGGACATCTGTTAAATAAAAGAGAAGTAAGGGAAGGATCTGTCTTCTTTCGAGTCATTTCTACTAGCCCCAACTTCGTGATGCCTAATACCGTAGTTGGAACCCTGTCTTTCTTTAGTTCTTGCGATAAAACATTTAGGACCATTTTTTTGTCTTCTTCAGCTTTCATGTCAATAAAATCAATAATGATGATTCCGCCAATATTTCTGAGACGAATTTGTCTTGCGATCTCTTGGGCCGCTTCTATATTAGTTTTTAAAATTGTTTTCTCCATGTTTTTCTTACCCACAAATTTTGCGGTATTTACATCTATAACCGTCAAGGCTTCTGTATGATCTATAATAATCATCCCACCACTTTTTAACCAGATATGACGTTGAAGCGCCTTATCTATTTGTGACTCTATTAAAAAATACTGAAATAAATGTTCTTCATCTTTATACTGTATCTTTTCCGTTAACTCCGGTGAAATCTCGTTAATAAAATTTCTAACCTCGTGATATAAATTTATATCATTTACAATATAATGTCTTATTTTTGAAGACAATAAATCTCTGGCAATTTTAAGGGCAGATGAAACCTCTTTGTATAAAAGTACCGGAGCAGTAACGTATTGCTCCTTTTTTTCTATGGATTCCCACAACATTGCTAAAAACTGAATTTCCCTGATGATCTCTTCTTCTTCTTTCCCTACACACTCTGTTCGAACAATGATCCCACAGTTTTTAGGCTTATATTTTTCGAAAATACTTTTTAAGCGATTTCTTTCTTCTTCATTGTCAATCTTTTTAGAAATTCCGATAGAGTTTTCCCTAGGAATAAATACAATATATTTCCCAGGAATACTGATATGAGAAGTAAGTTTAGGTCCCTTGGTCCCCATTGCTTCTTTTTCAATTTGAACGGTAATGTAATCTCCTTCTTTTAATCTCCTCACATTACCCTCTTTTGATAACGTTTCTTCTAATTCTTTAAGATAAATAAATCCATTCTTTTCTTGGCCTATATCAACGAAAGCCGCTTGAATTCCTGGAAGGATTTTTTTAACAACCCCTCTGTAAATATTTCCTACTGTTTTCTGCTTCATTTCTATGTCAATATATAGTTCTACCAGCTTTTGATCTTCTACTACTCCTATACGTGTTTGGTTAACACTTGTTTCAACTATAATATCTGTGGGCATAGATTTATTCACTCCATTAGCTTATATCTGACAAAGGTAAAAACAAATCATTTTTTCTTGAATATATATTGATTCTATGAATATGTACCCTACAGTCTTTATATTCCAAGTTATTATCTCTATAAATCTGTTGGATTACTGTTTCAGGCTTTAAATTGGTCTTACTTCCGGTAGCTAGCAATAATGTAATTATCCATTGCTCATCATTTTCATCCAAGGTATATTCATGAATCATTTCTTTAATATTTACTTCCTTTATACCTTTTTTCCCTTGCTTTTCAGCTAAAATTTCACTTTGATTAAAAAAGTTGTTCACTGCATCCATAAAATGTAATGGAACTGTTTTTTTATCAATGAAAATTTTATATTCTGCAGCATCCACTGCCGCCATACCTACAGCCATCTCATCACTTAAAATATAAACCTCTTGAATATTAATGCCCTCTGGAAGATATGCATTGAGGCTATTCTTAATTTCTTCTGGTTCCAGCTCATCAGTTAAAGTCATATCTAAATATTCTCCTTCACTGGTGGCTCCAAGAGGAAGAGGAAGCGCAAAATATAAATATTGATGAGGATTAAAACCTTTTGAATATTCAATCGGCAAATGAGATCTTCTGATACATCTTTGAAACAATCTCTGCAAATCTAAATGACCGATAAACTTCATCGGTCCCATTTTAGTAAATTTAAGTCTAGCTTTCATAACAGATTCCCCCTCTAAAGCGTTTTGCACCGCAATTTTCACAGAACTGTCTGCAATTAGGAGTTACTTCTTCTTTCATGGCTCTCTCATGTTCTCTTTTAAGAAAATCTTTTGTCACTCCTACAGATATATGGTCCCAGGGTAGAATCTCATCATATGCTCTTCTTCTACTGGCATAAAATGCAGGATCTATGCCTGTTTCCTTAAATGCTTTCTTCCATTTAGAAAACTCAAAAAGTTCGCTCCATCCGTCAAACTTACATCCTGCTTTCCATGCAGCATATAATACATCCCCAACTTTCCTATCCCCTCTTGCAATCATTCCTTCCAAAGCACTGACGATAGCATCATGATAGTTGTATTGAATTTGCTTCCTTTTTATTTTACTTTTTAAAAAGTATTGCTTGTCCATAAATTCTTGATACGTATTCTGAGGTTCCCATTGAAAAGGCGTAAAAGGTTTCGGCACAAAACAGGACGAACTGACAACAACTTTTACTGTTTTTGCCCTGTTTTCTTTTGGAATAGCATAAAAGGTATCCACTATTTTATTCGCCAAATCCGAAATTCCTTCTATATCCTGTTCGGTTTCTGTCGGAAGGCCAATCATAAAATAAAGTTTAACCCGATCCCAGCCTCCTTCGAAAGCTCTCCTGGAACCACTTATAATATCTTCTTCGGTAATTCCTTTATTAATTACATTCCTAAGTCTCTGTGTTCCGGCTTCTGGAGCAAAGGTTAAGCTACTTTTTCTAATCTCTTGTACTTTACCCATTAAATCCAAAGAAAATTCATCTATTCTTAGAGAAGGTAAAGAAATATTGACTTTAGACTCTCTACACACTTCCAGGAGTTCTTCCGAGAACTTTTCCAATTGACTATAATCACTGGTACTTAATGATGCCAGAGAAATCTCTTCGTATCCCGTATTTTCCAATAAAAGAGAGGCTTGCTTCATCAGTACATCTTTGGATTTTTCGCGTACTGGACGATATACAAAACCAGCATGGCAAAATCGGCATCCACGAATACATCCCCTAAATACTTCTAAAACCACTCGATCATGGACGGTTTGAATCCAAGGCATTATCGCATGAGTAGGATAGTATGTACTATCTAGATCCTTTACAATTTGTTTTTTAATCTTAGTTTTTGCTTTTGGATGATTAGGAACAAACCTATTTATGGTCCCGTCTTCATTATAATAAACATCATAAAAACAAGGGACATATATTCCCTCCACATCCAAAAGCTTTTCCAGAAAAGCTCTTCTGGAACCACCTTCTTGTTTATGAACTTTATATATATCCAAAACCTTGCCTAAAGAAGCTTCTCCTTCCCCAATATAAAAGAAATCAATAAAGTGAGCTAAAGGCTCTGGATTGTAAGCACAAGGTCCTCCGGCACAAATAATTGGATCTTCTTCTCCTCTATCCTTGCTCCATATAGGTATCCCAGCTAAATCAATTAGATTAATTACATTTGTATAACACATTTCGTATTGCAGTGTAAATCCTAGAAAATCAAAATTCTTTATATCTTCCTGTGATTCTAAGGCAAAGAGAGGTATATTATGCTCTCTCATTTTTTGCTCCATATCTAACCATGGGGCAAATACTCTTTCACAATAAGTATCCTTTCTCTCGTTTAAATAATAATATAGGATCTGCATTCCAAGATGCGACATTCCTACTTCATATACATCCGGGAAGCAAAAAGCAAATCTTATATCTATTTTGCTCAAATCTTTTTTTACTGAATTAACTTCGTTTCCAATATATCGTGCTGGCTTCTCTACTTGCAGTAATAACTCATCTTTAACTCTTAAAGTTGTCATTCAATTTCCTCCATCAAATTTTTTCATGTCTATAATACCTTAATAAACAAAAATAATCAAATTATAAATGTTTACCATTTATAATTTGATTATTCCAAAGCTTCTTCTAATATAGGCAAATTCGTATATTTTATAGGATCTATGAATTTACCATTTTTTGAAATCCCATAATGAAGATGAGGACCGGTAACCATTCCCGTGCTTCCTACAGATGCAACAATTTGCCCTTGCTTAATTTTTTCGCCTTCCTTTACAAAAATTTCATTGCAATGGGCATAGGTAATAACGTATCCATCTACCACTTCGTATTTCAAAATATTCCCATAAGTTCGTGAAGATTTTACTGATAATACTATACCAGATTTTACAGCAACTATTTTTTCATTTTGCTCTGCACCGATATCTATTCCATCATGAAATTCATTTTTGTTCAATACAGGATTTTTTCTTTCACCAAAACAGGATGTAATAATGCCCTCAACAGGATTAATCCATGTTTCTTTTTTTACAGAATGTGTGTACTGTCTAGAATCTATGGCGTTGTCTTTTCCTCTAACTCCCCCAAATTCGGTTCCAATATAAAAATTTCATCTGAATCTATTTCATGCTCTTGATCTATTTTATCTATGTTATTATCTTGATCTGTAATGTCATTATCCTGATAAGAATTCTCCAATTGCTTCATTGGAATTTCTTCGTCCTCTCCTATTGAATTAGAAAAATCTTTTTCTTCATGATCACTAGACTCATCTTTTTTTACCCAATTCTTTATCCCTGGAATCTGAATAGCAGTATTTTTAACGGTTTCAACAGCTTCATTCCATGACATAGTGTAAGATATCATTAGTTTAATATTCTGAACTAACATTTTTGAACTCTTAAATGGAATAAATTGAAGAATGATTATTAAAAGAAATAGAGCAATACTCACTCCAGATTGCTTTAATAAAAGAGTTATTACTAGCTCTTTTGCATTATTTTTTTGATTTCGATATCTTCTTCGTATACTGCTTCGTGAGCTTCTTTTTCGTTTTTCCATAAAGTCCCCTCCCCGCCAACATTTTATCTTTCATGGCAATTCATTATATCAAATTAAAAATACGGTACAGTAAAGTATATTATTTCCATTATTTTTTTATACGGGATTGGGACAAAAAAAAGACTTTTTGAAAGTCTTTTATCTTACAATATCTCTCCATTCCAAATCTCCTCGTTCTAAAGCTTTGATGAGAAGTTCCGCAGTTGCTAAATTCGTTGCAATAGGGATATTATGAATATCACACAATCTAATCAATGCTCCGACATCCGGTTCATGATGTTTCTGTGATACAGGATCCCTCAAAAAAATCACCATATCAATTTGGTTATGAGCAATTTGAGTTCCTAACTGTTGTTCTCCCCCCAAATGCCCTGCAAGATACTTGTGCACGGTTAAATTAGCTGCTTGCTCCACCAGCCTTCCCGTGGTTCCTGTGGCATAAATATTATGTTTGCTTAAAATATGGCGATATGCAATCGCAAAATTTTCCATTAATTTCTTTTTTGCATCATGGGCAACTAATCCAATATTCATACTCTTTCCTCCTAAAAAAACGACTTCTTTCTTCTCATACCTACATTTAATATTAATCCTATGCCAATCATATTAGACCACAATGAACTTCCACCAGCACTAACAAAAGGCAGCGGAATTCCCGTATTAGGAAGAAGACCGGTAACTACGCCTATGTTGACAAATGCCTGGAATCCAATCATAGTGACGACGCCTACTATAAGTAGTTTGCCTAAAGTATCCTTTGCATCTTTTGCAATCCAAAGTCCTCTTAAGATAATCATAAGAATGAGTCCTATAACGGACATACACCCAACAAAACCAAATTCTTCACCTATTACTGAAAAAATAAAATCCGTATGAGGTTCCGGTAAATAACTGAGCTGATTGAGTGTACCTTTATATAGTCCTTTACCGTAAAGCTGACCTGAACCTATTGCATGGATGGATTGCTCTGTCTGAAAATAGTCATCTGAATATTCTTCTTTGTCTCTATGAATCATTGCCATGATTCTGTCTCTTTGATAATCTTTCAATAGCTTTTGATTGGGATTCTGAATATAAATAAAACATACTATAAAAAGAGGAACGGCAATAAGGAAGGATATAGTAATATATCTGTAACTAATTCCTCCTACATATAATAATACTAAAAAAATAGCTACAAAGACAAGACTTGTAGATAAATCCGGTTGTTTTAAAATCATTCCAACGGGTATAGCCAGTAAAACAACTAGTAAAATCAATGTGGAAAATTTATTGATTTTGTCCTTTTTACTGTCAATTAATTTTGACATAAACAAAATGAGAATGATTTTAGCAAATTCAGATGGCTGAATCCTTATTGGTCCAATCTCTAACCATCTAACCGCACCTTTTGCGCCGTCTCCCAAAAAAAGCACAGCAAACAAAAGAGCGAGTCCTGCCAAATACG
This sequence comes from Defluviitalea raffinosedens, assembly GCF_016908775.1. NCBI lineage: Bacteria > Bacillati > Bacillota > Clostridia > Lachnospirales > Defluviitaleaceae > Defluviitalea > Defluviitalea raffinosedens. The sequence continues at coordinate 115,122 of NZ_JAFBEP010000006.1, forward strand.
CCAATATATAAAGTTCTCCTAACAGATGATAATCAACAAAAGATGCGATAAGCATTAATACTAAACCAATTGTAAAATATAGAATTTGCCTGCGGACATATATAGGATCTGCTCCCGAATTTACATGCTGAGCACTGCTAATGGCTACAATACCTATTCCTACCAAAGTAGTAACCAATAAAACAATTATAATATCAAAAAACTTTAATTGCTCTTTGGAAATCATTGCTAATTTTACTTTTATAATGAATTAAGCAGGATTTTTATCCTGCTTAATTCATTGATTTCCTACCTTACGCATATTTTTGATAGGAATATTAGCATATAAAACGGGAACAGTGCCATTACTTTCCTCTGATTTTGCTTGTCCAATCTGAATATCCAGATCCGCCTCATCAATATCCATGTAATTGGAAATTACTTTAATTATATCTGTTTTCATCATTTCCAGGAGTTCAGAAGAGCAATTAATACGGTCATGAATCAGTAAAAGCTTTAACCTATCTTTCGCGACACTACCAGAACTAGGTTTTCGATTAAAAAAATTAAGTAATTCCATGTTAATTCACATCCTTTAATTGCCTATTCCAAATAGCTTCTTTAATTTTCCCATAAAGCCTTCATTCACATCCAAATTCATTAAAGGAACATCATTTCCCTTGATACGTTCAACAATATTTCTAAAAGCTTGTCCTGCTAAAGAAGAAGCATCTGATACCACAGGTTCTCCTCGGTTGGTAGAAACAACAATATTTTCATCGTCTGGAACAACTCCGAGTAAATCAATGGCTAAAATATCCACTACGTCCTCCATTGCCATCATGTCTCCACGTTTAACCATATTCATACGAATACGGTTTAAAATCAAGCTAGGATTTCTTAATTCGCTTGATTCCAATAATCCGATAATGCGGTCTGCATCACGGACAGCAGATACTTCAGGAGTTGTTACTACAATTGCTCGGTCTGCTCCTGCAATTGCATTTTTAAAGCCTTGTTCAATGCCTGCAGGACAATCAATAATTATATATTCGAATTCTTCCCTGAGCTGATCACATAATTTCTGCATTTGCTCAGGACTAACTGCCGTTTTATCTCTAGTTTGTGCCGCCGGAAGCAAGTATAAACTGGAATAACGTTTATCCTTAATCAAGGCTTGTTTAATTCGACAATGTCCTTCTACCACATCTACTAAATCATAAACAATTCGATTTTCCAACCCCATAACAACATCCAAATTTCTAAGTCCAATATCGGCATCAACCAATGCTACTTTATGGCCTTGTAATGCAAGACCAGTTCCTATATTTGCAGTTGTAGTGGTTTTACCAACGCCCCCTTTTCCAGACGTTACTACAATAACCTCACTCATGAAATTTCCCCCTTGCTAGCAAAACATAATCTATATACTCATATTTTAACAGAGGTTCAAAGAAAATGCATCATTTTTCGTATTACAAAAATCACCAATATATAGTTTAATGCTACAAGTTTTCTAAAATCTTATAATCAATAGGTTCGATGTAAATATTATTATTGTACATATAAGCTATTTGAGGCAATATCTGTGAATTATCCCTAAAATCTCCTTGATCCGGGGATCTTGTAATAACATTTCCTATATGAAGCTGCATTGGTCGCATATTTAAAGCTGCAACAAAAGCTTTGGTACTTCCCCTGCTTCCCGCGTGAACGGTTCCTTTTAAAGAACCAAGAATGATAATGTTTCCTCCAGCAATAATTTCTCCTCCCGGATTAACATCTCCAATGACTACAACACTTCCTTCAAATTCGATCTTTTGTCCTGAACGAATAGTGCCTTTATAGTACTGCGTCTTATCTATTTCGATATTATTTGATAAAGAGTAAGTCACTAGATCTTCTATGCTTTTGTTGCTGAGTTTGTCTGAATTATTAATTGAATCATCATCATGTATAAAACTGATATTAAGTTGCGTTTGCTCTGAAATAATCTGAAGCAGTTCGTATTGCTCTTCTTCGTTTAAAACTCTTCCTTTAAACATGAGGCTGACTTTTGCCCCCTGAAAAAATTTCTTAGCGTCTTCTGTCTTTTTTCTTAAATATTTCTTCAAAGTTGCAAAGTCTATGTCAGGACTTAATAAGACAACCAATCCATCTTTTGTTCCTTTAAAGATTACACAATTTTCATCATTCATCATAAACCCCACCTTTTAACCCCGGCAATACCATGTAAATACTGATATTATTTAAATAAATTTCTATTTTTTTTCTCTTTTAATTCCAACTTTTTATTTAAATAATAAATACACTGGTATACAAATATTGAAATGATCCCTGTATAAACTACCTCGGGCAATATAACATTATTAAGGTAATATAAAAATTGCAGTTTTCCTCTTATTAAATAGGTAAATACATACACAGTCAATTCATAAAAAAATGTACTAAAAATCGTCATCACAAGGGGTAACAAGAAACTTTCGCGATAAAAGTCTTTATTGATTTTACCGCAAAAATAACCCGTATACATACCCAATAATGCGTAGAAACCTATGGATGTTCCAAAATACAAATCTTGAATTAAACCTGCAAAAAAACCTACAATTGCGCCTTCTCTGCTTCCTCTTAAAAGAGCAAAAGAAACGATAATCATTATATAAAAATTAGGAATGGTACCTCTTATTCTAAAATGTTGAAAATAAGTAGATTGGAGAACATTTGTAATGATTAACATTATACTTATAACAAATACTCGCACATATATTACTCCTTTGATTCTACATCATTCTTTGTCCACTTCTTATTAATTACAAGTACCTCCTCTAGATGGCGAAAATCAACCACAGGTTCAATCAAAGCATATTTGGTTAGTCCATGACTCTCTACCTGAATTTCCTTAACAGTACCAATCATAATCCCCGGAGGATAAATGTCACTTAAATTAGAAGTGACGATTTCATCTCCTTTAATAATATCGGCTTCAGAATCGATGTATTCCATTTTGCACAGACCTTCATTCATAAGTGTTAAATCGCCCTTGGTAACTCCTAAATCACTTGTTCTTAAGACTTTGGAACTAACTGCGTTTCGATCGTCTATAATGGATAAAACTTTTGAATAGTTTGGTGCAGTTTCTATAATATGTCCAACCAATCCATTGCCTGAAAGTACAACCATATCTGTCTCTAATCCATCATTTGATCCTTTATCAATTAGAAACACATTGTACCAATTCCCCGGATCTTTTCCTATAATTTCAGCACCAATTTTAGGATAATCGGCATATTTTTTGTCTAACTCCAATAAATTTCTTAATCTTGTATTTTCCTCTTTATATTGCTGTAAAATTTTATTTTCATAAGTTAATTCATCAACTTTTTTCAAAAGCTCTTTATTTTGCTTCTCTAGGTTTCTGATATTCTTTATAAAGTTTATCCTATCAGAAGTCCATCCACCCACTTCACTAAAAATGTTTTGAACAGGAATAACTATGTATCCTAAGCCTTTTTCAATAAAAGAAACATTATTTCGTTTATTAAATGTGGCAATGATGACTACAATAAGTAAAATGGTTACAAAAAAAAGAATAAATCTGTTTGAAACTTTCAATGACCGTTTCAAAAAAACCGCTCCCTATCCATGATCTATAAATGATTAAAGCTTTTTAGGGGATATAATCACATTTCTTAGTGTATCGATATGCTCCAGTGCGAGTCCTGTTCCTAATGCTACACAGTTTAAAGGTTCTGCTGCAACATGAACCGGCATACCTGTTTCCTTGGCAATCAGTTGATCTAATCCTGAAAGAAGTGCTCCTCCTCCTGTAAGCATGATTCCTGATTCCATAATATCTGCTGCTAATTCCGGGGGCGTTTTTTCTAAAGTCACTTTAATTGCATCTACAATCGCATTGACTGGTTCTTTAATGGCTTCCATAATTTCAGTTGATGTAATGGTCATCGTTTTGGGAAGCCCTGTTACCAAGTCCCTTCCCCTTATTTCCTTGCTTTCTTCTTTAGCTTTTGGAAAAGCAGAACCTATAGTCATTTTAATTTCTTCAGCTGTACGTTCGCCGATCATGAGGTTATATTCTTTCTTTATGTAATTAACAATATATTCATCCAACTCATCTCCGGCAACTCTTAAAGATTTGCTCGTAACAATTCCTCCTAAAGATATGATTGCCACTTCGCTTGTACCTCCACCAATATCAACAACCATACTGCCTGTAGGTTCTTCTACCGGTAATCCTGCTCCAATAGCAGCTGCCATCGGTTCTTCAATCAGATGTGCTTCTTTGGCTCCCGCGTTTTTGGTTGCTTCATATACTGCTCTCATTTCCACCGCAGTAACACCGGAAGGCACACAAACTATGACTCTAGGTTTTGATGTGAACAAGCCTTTTTTATACGCTTTTTGTATAAAATATTTAAGCATCGCTTCAGTAGTGGCAAAATCTGCAATGACACCATCTTTTAAAGGTCTTGTCGCAACGATATTTCCAGGGGTTCTGCCGATCATCTGTTTTGCCTCGTCTCCTACGGCCAAAACTTCTTTTGTCCTTGAATTTATTGCTACTACTGAGGGTTCATTTACAATAATTCCTTTACCTTTTACAAATACTAATGTATTAGCTGTTCCTAAATCTATTCCCATGTCTTTTGAAAAAAACATTATATTTCCTCCTACTTTATTAACATTTAACAATCTTTATTGGCATGAACGAATCAGTAACGATCCTTCTCAATTGCTCTTAAAATATAATCTTTATTAGTATAGCCTAGATTTCAATAAATCATTTAAGAGAATGCTCTATAATTATACGACTTATAATCTGACTTGGTCTTATTCACGCTAGTAACATCATAACCTTTTTTATTATTTTTTTCAACATAAAAATGAATAACATAAAAGAGCCTATTTAAACCACATAGACTCTAAATAACACCCTTCTCTTTTAAGCTGACATATTGTCCATCTCCTATAATAAGATGATCCAAAATACGGATTCCAATTAGATCTCCTGCCTGAATCATTCTTTGAGTGACTTCAATATCTTCTTTGCTGGGAGAAGGGTCTCCGCTGGGATGATTGTGAAGCATAATAATGCCTGCTGCACTTTTTTTAATAGCATAATTAAATACTTCTCTAGGATGGACAATAGATGAATTGATACTTCCTTTAGTAATATCTTTATCGCATAAAATCTGATTCTTAGTATCCAGCAATACAATCTTAAAATGCTCCTGCTTTAAGTATCTCATTTCCTCCATATAAATAGCTGCTATGCTGCCAGGAGAATTAATTCTGTACTTTAAGCGGCCTTCATGCCTTGAAATTCTTTTTGACAGTTCCAATACTGCTTTTATCTGAATTGCTTTTACTTTTCCTATCCCATTTATATTCATAAGTTCTTCTAAAGAATACTGATAAAGACCGTGCAATCCTTCTTCTTTTTCGAAAGACAGGAGTTTTTGAGCCAATTCTACTGCTCTCATATTCCTTGAACCTGTGCGAAAAATAATGGCTAACAGTTCAGCATCAGACAAAACTTCTGCACCAAAATACTCTAATTTTTCATAAGGTCTTTCAAACTCAGGAAGATCTTTCATAGACATATGATGGTTTAATGATCCCATCGGGCCATCCTCCTACCTGGGAAAAGTGTAATTTTCAAATATATCAACATCCATCTCTTTAAGCAAAATCGATAATAATTTTAAAGGAAGTCCCACCACATTATTATAATCACCACAAACTTTATCAATCAATACGGCTCCTACCCCCTGTATTCCATATGCACCAGCTTTGTCCATAGGTTCTCTGGTATTTGTGTAAGCATCTATAATAGAAGAAGATAAAGGTCTCATATATACCTCTGTTCTTTCATATCCAACTTTTATAAGATGATTTTTTGTCTGTATTAAAGTAATCCCGGTATACACTTCATGCATATTTCCCTGAAGCATGGTAAGCATAGCTTTGGCTTCTTCCCTATCTTTCGGTTTCCCAAGCACCTTATCCTTGTAAACAACTATTGTATCTGCACCTAGTACAACAAAATCCCCTTCTAAGTTTTTTGCAACATCTGCAGCTTTTTGCTTTGACAATTGGATCACCAATTCACTGGGTGAAAGCATAGGATCAATGACTTCATCAGTATTGCTCACAATAATATCAAAAGAAAGGCCTAATTGCTCAAGAAGTATTTTACGTCTCGGAGAACCAGAAGCTAAAATAATTTTGCTCATATCCACTGCACCACCTATATAAGATTTGATTGGAAATTATTACACTAAATTCTTTTATATATAAGTATAGCCGCTATAATTCCCAATATACTTGCTATAGTAATTTCCATTTTAAAACTGAATTGAATATAGATTATTGACAAATCTAATACGATTGGATTTTTAAAACCAAATTCCTGTCCATAATTAATCCACTGCATATATGGTACTTTGCCCAAATACTGCCCTATAAAGCCTCCAATTACAATCCCTCCAAGCAAAAGCAAAAACAAAGACCAGTTGTTTTTTCCTTTTCCCCCGTACAAATTTCTCATCCTCCCGAAATATTCTCATCATATTCATCTTTAGTTGCATTTATATATTTTAACACAATTTGAATCAATTTGCGTATAAAAAAAGAATGTACTTTAATAAGTACACTCTTTTAAAGATCATTTAACTTGCCGAAACAGAAGAATGGATTCCTTCTGACTGGATTTGGGCATGAATAGCTTTCGTAGGACATTTGCTTACACAAGCCATACATTGCGTACATTTTTCATAATTTACATGTGCAAGATTATTTTGAAAATCCATTGCTCCGTATTCACAAACTTTCACGCACATTCTACAACCAATACATCCAACCGAGCAACTATCTTTAACTTCTTTTCCTTTATCCAGGGAATTGCATAAAACTCTTACTTTACTCTTTACAGGCACCAGCTCAATGACAGCTTTGGGGCAAGCTTTAACGCAGTTTCCACAGGCCGTACATTTTTCTTCATCAATCACAGCAATGCCATGTTCAATCTTTATTGCTCCAAAAGGGCAGACTTTTTTGCAACTGCCTAATCCAAGACACCCATATCCACAACTTTTGGCACCGCCCCCGGGAATTAAAGCTGCATCTCTGCAATCACTGATTCCATAATACTCGTATTTATTTTTGCTTTTGTCACAGGTTCCTTTGCATTTAACAACCGCCACTTTTTTATCCATTTGCTCTACTTTTAATCCCATTAAAGCAGCAATCGCTTCTGTAGATTCCGCTGAATTTACTGAACATCCACTGGGGCTAACAATTCCTTCCACAACTGCTTTGGCAAAAGCATCACAACCAGCAAATCCACAGCCACCGCAGTTAGCCCCTGGAAGCAAATCCCTAACTTGCGGAATTCTTTCATCGACTTCCACCGCAAACTTTTTTGAAGCATAACCCAATCCTGCTCCAAATAATATGCCTAGTCCACCAATACTGATGACAGGATAAAGAATACTTGTTATGTCCATCATTTCACCCCTTTTTTAGAGTAAGCCTTGAAAGCCCAAAAACGCTATTGACATTAGTCCCGCAGTAATCAATGCAATCGGAAAACCTTGAAATGCTGTTAAAATATTATTGTTTTCAATTCTTTCTCTTATTCCGGCAAAAAGAACAATTGCCAATGTAAAGCCTAGCGCAGCACCTACGCCATGAACAATGCTTTGGATAAGATTATATCCTTCGTTCATATTGAGGACAGCCACCCCTAATACTGCACAATTTGTCGTAATCAAAGGAAGATATACCCCCAATGCTTGATAAAGCGTAGGGCTTATCTTCTGTATAACCATTTCAACAAATTGAACTAAAGAAGCAATAACTAAAATAAACGCAATGGTATAGAGATACTCAATCTTAAAAGGTACCAATATCCAGTTATAAACTATATAAGTAATCATAGAAGCCAAAGTCATAACAAAAGTTACTGCCATCCCCATTCCAACAGCTGTTTCTACCTTCTTAGAGACCCCAAGGAAAGGGCATATTCCTAAAAATCTGGATAAAACGAAGTTGTTTACCAAAATCGCACTAAGAAATAAAATAAATAGCTCCATTTATGATCCTCCCTTATGCTTTTTTCATGTTTTTACTTCTTAAATGATTTAATATTGCCATAAGTATTCCTAAAGTAAAAAACGCACCGGGAGCCAAAATCATAATTAACGCTGGCTGATAGGAAGAAGGAAGAATTTGAATACCAAAGATTTTTCCCGCACCTAAAATTTCTCTAATTGCTCCTATGGTTGTTAAAGCTAAAGTAAATCCTAATCCCATACCTAATCCATCCATTATTGATGGCAAAATCTTGTTTTTTGAAGCGTAAGCCTCGGCTCTGGCTAAAATAATACAGTTTACAACAATTAAGGGGATAAATAACCCTAATTGACTGTACAGGCTAGGCACAAATGCTTTTAAAGTAAATTCTATTAAAGTTACTAAACTGGCAATAATAACAACATATGCAGGTATACGAATTTTAGATGGTATAAATTTTCTAAGTAATGATATAAACAAATTGGAACCAACCAATACGGCAGTAGTAGCCAAGCCCATTCCTATACCGTTTTCAGCTCCCGTCGTAACAGCCAAGGTAGGACACATTCCAATTACCTGAACAAACGTTGGGTTCTCTGCTATTATCCCATTGGAAAGTCTTTCAATTAATTTTTTCAATGTCATCCACCCCCTTAGTTAAAATCGAAGTTGATCTCATTGGTATCTGTGTTAACCCTATGTTTAAGCAAATTAAGTACTTCATTTACTCCTGATGTAACCGCTTTAGTTGTGATTGTTGCTCCAGTAATTGCCTGAATTTCATCATCTGCACCAGGAGTAGTCTTTACGACTTTAAGTTCACCCGATTTTCCCTCATATTGAGATGTAAAAGCGGCATTTTGGGCATTTGCTCCTAACCCCGGAGTTTCAGAATGACTTACAACTTTCACTCCTTGAAGCACTCCATCTTTGGATACACCAACCATCATCTCAATCGCACCGCCGTATCCTTTAGGGGCCACTTTAACTGCAAAGCCTTCCAAAGTATCTCCTTTATAGCCTGCATTCACTTCTAAAATTATGGAATCTTCCGGTAAATCTACCTCTATAAATTCAAATTTATCTGCCTGAGGAAGTGTTTGTTTCATGGCTTCTTCTTTAGATTGCTGAACCTGTTTTGCTATAGGTTCTTTAGTAATTTCATTGGCAAATCCAAGCAATCCTCCTGCAACAGCAGTTATAACAAATAAAACAAGTCCAAGCTTTACTATTTCTCTCATTTTTTCACCTCCCCAAAGATTCGAGGTTGAGTATATCGGTCAATGAGAGGAACTGCTAAATTCATAATCAATATGGAATAAGAGACTCCTTCCGGATAACCTCCATAAAGACGAATCACCGCAGTAATAATTCCACAGCCTAATCCCATAATGTACTGTCCTTTAATTGTAACAGGAGAAGATGCATAATCTGTCGCCATAAAGAATGCTCCCAAGAAAAGTCCTCCTGTAAAAATCTCATAGATGGCATTAGAATAGAACATCCCATCTCTTCCCAAGATCCATGTAAGTACCAATACTGTTCCAATAAATGTTGCAGGAATTCTAATAGAAATCACTTTTTTGTATATTAGATATACCCCACCAATTAAAAGGGCTATTACAGAAGTTTCTCCTATACATCCCCCTACGTTCCCCAAGATTAAATCCGTGATGGAAGGAAGTGCTCCACTGCCTTCTTTTAAGATTCCTAAGGGAGTTGCTGTTGTAACACCATCTATAGTCCAAGTAGTCATTTGCACCGGCCAGGAAGCAAGTAAAAACGCTCTTGCTGCTAATGCCGGATTAATAAAGTTTTGTCCCAAGCCACCAAATAATTGTTTCGCAATAATAATCGCAAAAGCTCCACCAACAATGGGAAGCCAAAATGGAACTGTAGGTGGCAAATTCAAAGCAAGAAGTAATCCTGTAACAGCAGCACTATAATCATTAACCGTAATCTTTTGATGTGTTAGTTTTTGCCACAAAGCCTCTGCTCCAATACAGGATGCAACGGACAGTAAAACAACAATTAAAGCATGAAATTTAAAAACCCATATCCCTACTAATGTAGCGGGAAGTAATGCAATTAAAACATCTCTCATGATACCCTGTATCGAATCCTTTGAATGTATATGAGGAGATGAAGACACCGTATACATTTCCGTTGACATTAAGTCTCCCCCTTTATGCATTTTTTCTTCTATTGTTTAATATAGTTTTTTTAGCCGTACGGATCGATTGAACCAAATGCCTCTTTGCAGGGCAAGTAAATGAGCAACTTCCACATTCAATACAATCCATACCATGAGATAATTCAAATTTTTCCATATCGTAATTTATTGCATATTGATTAAGTTGCAAAGGCAGTAAATTCATTGGACAAACAGAAACACATTTGCCGCAACGGATGCAATTCCTTTCTTCTGGTAAACCTGCTTCTTCCTTTGATAAACATAAAATTGCAGAAGTACCTTTAATAACTGGAACATCCAAAGACGATAAAGCAATCCCCATCATAGGACCACCGGATATTACTTTTACAGGTTCTGACGCAAATCCCCCTGCTGCTTCTATCAGTTCTCTATATGAAGTTCCCAGTCTTACTTTAAAGTTTTTAGGATCTTTAATTGCTCCGCCAGTTACTGTTACAATTCGTCTCATTAATGGTCGTCCTTTAACGACAGCTCTTTGGATTGCAACAGCAGTATCAATATTTTGAACAATACATCCTACATCTGCCGGAAGTCCTCCTGATGGTACTTCCCGTCCTGTAATAGCATAGATCAGTTGTTTTTCTGCCCCTTGAGGGTACTTTGTTTGCAAAACTTTAACTTCAATATTGGATACTCCTTCTAATGCTTCTTTTAATGCTTTTACTGCATCCATTTTGTTATTTTCTACACCAATATAGCCTTTCGCCTGTGGAAACAGTTGAAGAATAATCTTTAGCCCTTCGATCACTTTATCCGTTTCTTCCAGCATAATACGGTGATCGGAAGTTAAATAAGGCTCGCATTCTGCTCCATTGATAATAATCGTATCAATATTTTTTTCAGGTGGAGGAGACAATTTTATATGAGTAGGAAATCCAGCTCCACCCATTCCGACTATTCCAGCTTCTTTAATGATTTCGACAATCTGTTCCTTCGATAAATTTTTGTAATCTCCCTTTGGTCCTAAAGATTCATGTTCTTCATACAAACCATCATTTTCAATAATAACCGATAATACTTTACTTCCATTAGGATGCAGCATAGGGGTAACATCTTTAACAATACCTGAAACCGAACTATATATTGGAGATGAAACAAAAGCCTTGGCTTCTCCGATCTTTTGTCCCACCAAGACTTTATCTCCCTTTTTCACTATTGGTTCACAGGGTGCTCCTATATGTTGAGACATAGGAAAAACCAGATCTCCTTTGGGAAGAAGCGTTTCAATTGGTTTATTTTCTGTAAAGTGCTTTCCATCCGGAGGATGAATACCCCTTTTAAATGTAAGTAATTTCATATTATTCCCCCTATCTCATCAAGTAGAACTTTTAATAATTAAAAGGATTTCATGTATATATGATAATACAAATAAATCGACTACTCAACAAATGATAAAAAATGCACAAAAAATTTTGAAATGTATTCCAAATATCTCTCATGCATTTGTTAGTCCAAAGCCAAGTATTTTGTATACAATAAACCAAACACGCTTAACTACATTAATCAAAAATTTTTTAAAAAAATTTTGGGGCTCTAAGATTTTTGTCTAATTTCTGTCAAATTCTCAGAGATGTATTCCTTAAGCCACGCTATTACAGAAAGTTCATTAATAGGAACATCTCCTAAAATATTCTTCACTTCTTGTGTGTCAAATTCAAATATTCTGTCATTATATCTGTGATAATATTTAAATTCAATGTCCGGATTGGACAAAATCAAATTTGCAATAGTGCTCACAATGTCTCCCAATGGCGCTCTATCTATATGGTCATACTCCATCCATGCATTTAATTTTGTTCCTTGTCCTAAAGTACTTTGAATTTCTACATCCCCATTACACCTGTTACACGCTGCCGCCAGCAAAGGTACTCCAAGCCCAACTTTTCGTGTGGTTCTGGTGGTTGTAAAAGGATTTTTTATGGTCTTCACAAAGTTTTCATCCATTCCTTTTCCATTGTCTTCAATCTTAATTTCAAAAAGATTCTTTTCTAAATCCTCAATAATTTCTAGTTTTATTTCAGTTGCTTCAGCCCGTACACTGTTTTCTATAATATCCAGTATGTGTAATGATAGTTCTTTCATGATTTATTCTCCCCTGTCTTCATAAAATCTGTTTTGTTTAAAAATATATTTTGATTTTAACGCAATTAAAAAATAAATCAAGAATTTGGCATTTTCCAAACAGATACTGTAATAACATATTAATATCGCACCAGTACAATTAAGTAATCACTGTTCAACCTCTTCAACACGATCCATGGAGCTTTAGTCCATATAAAAAGGAGGTTTTTTAGAATGAATCATTTTGTATCAATACAGTTGGATAAAAAAAGCAAAATTCCTCTTTACCAGCAATTGGGAGATGCTTTATGTGAACTCATTCAAAAAGGAATTTTAAAGCCCAATACCAAACTGCCTACGATCCGTACTCTGGCATCACAGTTAAAGATTAATAATGCTACAGTGGTAAATGCCTATAAATATTTAGAAAGCAAAGGAGTTGTTTACGCACAAATGGGCAGCGGCACCTACGTCTCTCCGCTTCCTTTAGAAATGATTACTTTTCCTGTTTTACCTGAGAAAGATCATGATCTAAAACTTAAGCAAATTTCTATTTCAAAAAATACGATTAATTTTGCAAATATTTCTCCTCCTACAGATTTGTTTCCTGTAAAAGATTTTAAAGAAATGTTCAATGAAGTACTGGATCGGGATAAAGGCAAAGCATTCAATGTTCAGGATGATTATTGTTATGACCATCTGCAGGAATCTATTGCAGATTATCTAACTACATATGGCATCCACACATCAAAAGACAACATTCAAATCATTTCTGATACTCAACACGGTATAGATATTCTCTCAAAAACTCTGCTTCAATTCGGAGATGTTATATTTGTTGAAAAACCTGCTTTCTACGGCACCATTGCTGCTTTTGCAAACAGAGGAGCACGTATAGTAGAAATCCCTTTAAATTTTGACGGCATGGATATTTCATTGTTAGAAGGCTGTCTCAAATTATATCAGCCTAAGTTTATTTACATAACCCCTTATTTTCAGAACCCCACCGGATATTCATATTCTCTTGCCAAAAAAAAGATTATTTTAAATTTAGCTGAAAAGTACAATACATATATTATAGAAGAGGATTATGTAAGTGACTTAAATTATTCTGATAAACCCATCGTTCCTTTAAAAGCATTGGATAAACAAAACAGAGTAATCTATATTAAAAACTTCTCAAAAGTACTGGTACCAGGACTTCGTCTAGGATTTTTGATTCTTCCAGAAAAAATTATAGAACGTATTTTATCCCATAAGCATAGTATAAACCTTTCTACCTCAGGACTAATCCAAAGAGCATTTGATTTATACCTTAGAAAGGGGCAGTGGCAAAAACATTTAAAAAAGATACGTACCATTTATGAAAAAAGATATTACTGTCTGCTGGATGCGTTAGAATATTATTTAAAAAATTACATCACTTACATACCACCTCAAGGAGGATTAAGTGTATGGATTAAATTGGCAGACTCTATCTCCGCAGCAAATTTATGTGATTTGCTTTTAGCTAAAAATGTTATTCTTTCACCGGGCTCTTTGTTTTCAATGATGCAGGACTCATCCTCATATCTTCGCCTTGGCTTTGCGACTGTAGATGAAAATCAAATTGAGAAAGGCGTAAAAATTATGGGAGATGTACTCGATACAATGTTAACTAACTAAAAAACCTCGGAACCTTATCCGAGGTTTAAAGATCGTTTGCTGCAAATAACTGACTTTTGTTTTCACTTTTAGCTGAATCTATTCCTTTTACCATATATAAAATCACAATACCATAATATATAAAGAAAAAGAACGGAATCTTAAATGGTAATAGTTTTACTATAAACTTAACGACAGTTGGAAGCGTAAGAGAATAAATACCAATTTTATAAATCTCACCATATTTTTGATTTCCATGAATAATTGAATTTACAACAAGCCCTATTAAGCTTACAAATAAAGAACTAAATAATTTCCCTATGATCATACCTATAATAGTACCAATAATAATGAATGGTATCAAAAACATTTTTAAAGCCGGAAGAAAGTTCTGAATACTTTCTTTATCAAAGCTAAGAGTTCCAAAATCCTTAAGTGAATACTCCCTTTTTTCAATTCCATCTTTACTAATAATTTTAGTTTTTGTAATCAATACTCCCTGCTGATAATCATCAAGAATATTCTCTTCTAGTTCTTCTTCAGTATTGACCACAACAATAGAAGTGCCCTCTTCAAAAACAATAGGCATATCCCCTTCAACTTGCAATTCTCCATTATTGAATTCAAAATAAGGTATGTCCGATTCAAAATAATTGATTACTAATCCCACTATTTTATTTGTTTCGTAAACTGGTTTTATACAACTTAATACACCAATAATTAAAGAAAGCAAAACCAAATACCCAAGTGCATTTCCAACCGATTCTTTAACAATCGTTTGATAAAAGTCAAAGTTTAAAATACTCTTTTTGATTCTGACAAAAAAATTAATCTTTTTACTATCCATTTACATCCTCCTATATCATTGTTTATTTTTAATTCCATTCTATAGCAAATCAATCTCTTCATCAATAATATCAAAGAACCATTATATAAAAAAAGACAGCAGATTAAATAGATCTTCAATCTTGCTGTCTTTTTTCATTCTGTTTTATAATGTTCTAACAGAAACAACACCGTCAATTGCTCTGATTTTCGCTACAATATCTTCTTCAACCTTTTTATCTGAATCAATTATTGTATATGCCCAATCTTTTTTGCTCTTATTCATCATATCCATAATATTAATATCGGCATGCGCAAGAATCGTAGTGATCTGGCCTACCATGTTACGGATATTTCTATGAGCTACAACGGTACGATAATTTGTCGTTCTTGCCATTTCACAGTCTGGGAAATTCACGGAGTTCTTAATATTACCATGTTCAAGATAATTTCTTAATTGCTCTACAGCCATCACTGCACAATTATCTTCGGATTCTGGTGTTGAAGCCCCCAAATGAGGAATCGTAATAATATTTTCTACATCAATCAATTCGTCAGAAGGAAAATCTGTTACATAACTAGCCACAATACCCGCCTTAATCGCTTCAATTAAATCGGTATTGTTAACCAATTCTCCTCTGGAGAAATTGAGTATTCTAACGCCCTTTTTCATGAGTGCAAACTTTTCTTTATTAAGCATATTTTTTGTTTCATCTAAAAGCGGCACATGGATGGTAATATAATCACATTCTGCGAGCATAGAATCTAAACTAATTGCTCGATGCACGTCCCGCGACAATCCCCATGCTGCATCGATAGACATATAGGGATCATACCCTTGAACATCCATTCCAAGAGCATTCGCAGCATTCGCTACTAAAACTCCAATAGCACCTAATCCAATAACACCTAATTTTTTGCCCAATATTTCAGGACCAGCAAATTCCCCTTTGCCTTTTTCAACGAGTTTAGGTACTTCGTCTCCTTTTCCTTTTAAACTTTTTGTCCATTGGATTCCTTCAACAATTTTTCTGGAAGAAAGGAATAGACCCGTCAATACCAATTCTTTTACACCATTTGCGTTTGCCCCTGGTGTATTAAAAACAACAATTCCTTTTTCTGAACATTCATCTATAGGAATATTATTCACTCCTGCACCTGCTCTGGCAACTGCTTTTAATGAAGGCGGAAATTCCATACCATGCATTTTCGCGCTTCTAACTAAAATACCATCCGGATTCGCACAGTCATTAGAGATTTCATATGTATCCTTTGGTAAAAGCTCTAAACCCTTCTCAGAAATATTGTTTAAAGTTTGAATCTTAAACATTGTGCTCCCCCTATCGATTTTCCATTTCGAACTTCTTCATAAATTCTACTAATGTTTTGACTCCCTCGATTGGCATTGCGTTATATATGCTTGCACGCATTCCACCAACTGTTCTATGCCCTTTTAAATTAACCAGACCTTTGGCAGTCGCTTCTTTTATAAATTTTGCATCTAATTCTGGTGACGGAGAAACAAAAGGTATATTCATTAAAGAACGATATTTTGGAACTACTGTGCCTTTAAAGAAGCTTGAATCATCTAAATAATCATAAAGAATTTTAGCTTTTTCTTCATTGATTTTTTGCATAGCAGGTACTCCACCCATCTTTTTAACCCATTCGAAAACTAATTTCGCAATATATATGCTGTAAGTAGGTGGTGTATTATACATGGAACCATTTTCTGCATGTATCTGATAATTAAACATGGTTGGTGTAATATCCATAGCATGCCCAATCAAATCTTCACGAATAATCACTACAGTAAGTCCTGCAGGACCCATATTCTTTTGCGCACCGGCAAAAATCACACCAAACTTATTAACATCATATACTTCGGATAAAATATTCGATGACATATCAGCTACCAAAGGAACATCTCCTGTATCAGGCAGCTCAGTATATCTTGTTCCATAAATCGTATTATTGGTTGTTATGTAGAAATAGTCAGCATCCGGTGAAAAAGTACTTTTATCTAATTCAGGAATATAATTAAAAGTTGCATCTTCCGATGAAGCAACTACATTTACAGTTCCATATCTGCTTGCTTCAGCAATAGCTTTTTTTGCCCATAAACCTGTTTTTACATAATTTGCTTTTTTGCTCTTTCTAAACAGATTTAATGGAACCATGGCAAATTGGCTGGATGCTCCCCCTTGTAAAAAGAGAACCTTGTAGTTTTCTGGAATATTCATAATTTCTCTAAGAAGTGCTTCGGCTTCATCAATAATATCTTGATAGACTTTTGAGCGATGGCTCATTTCCATTACTGACATACCAGCATCTCTGTAGATTACCAATTCTTCTTGAGCTTTTTTAAGCACTTCTTCAGGCAGCATCGAAGGACCTGCTGAAAAATTATAAACTCTGTCCATTTTACCCCTCCTAAGTATACATTCATTGAAATCTATTCTTTGACATTTTGCTAACAATGTTTGCTAAGAATTATATCCAAAAATATAATATTCGTCAATAAAATAATTATGATTTTTAATTTTTTAAAAATAAATAATATACTTAAAGTTTTAATCCTATAGTTGAGCAAGAATCAGGATATAAGTAAGTTAAACCAATGTTGCCACCATTACAGCTTTGATCGTATGCATTCTGTTTTCCGCTTCATCAAACACCACAGAAGCTTTGCTTTCAAATACTTCCTCAGTAACCTCATTTCCTTTGACTGCGGGAAGACAATGCATAAAAATTGTATGATCTTTTCCTGTTTTATTCATCAAAGAAGCATTCACCTGGTAAGGCTTTAGGAGTTTAATACGTTCTTCAGCTTTGTCTTCTTCTCCCATAGAACACCAAACATCTGTATAAATCACATCAGCACCATCCACTGCTGCCCCAACATCTTCTGTAATTGATATTTTTCCTTTTGACGCTTCTGCGAACAATTTACATTCTTCAATTAAAGATTCTTCTGGCCATAAGTCTTTGGGCGCAGCAATCACAAAATCCATTCCCATTTTTGCAGAACCAATCATCAAACTATTGGCCATATTATTTCGTCCATCTCCCATATATACAAAACGAATGCCTTTTAAATACCCAAACTTTTCCTTTATTGTGAGTAAGTCTGCCAAAACTTGTGTTGGATGATAAATATCTGTTAATCCATTCCAAACAGGAACTCCACTATACTGAGCCAATTTTTCTACAGTCTCTTGTTTAAAACCTCTGAATTGAATTCCATCAAAAAGACGTCCCAATACCCTCGCAGTATCTTCAATAGATTCTTTATGGCCTAACTGAATGTCGTTTTTTCCCAAATACTCTGGATGGGCTCCTTCATCAATGCAGGCTACGGTAAATGCACATCTTGTTCTTGTAGAAGGCTTTTCAAAAATCAGAGCAATGTTTTTTCCTTCTAAAAGATTTCCTTTGATCCCCATTCTTTTCTTTCTTTTTAGATCCTCCGCCAAATCCAATAAATACTCTATTTCATTCGGTGTGAAGTCTTTTAAAGTTAGAAGACTTCTTCCTTTTAAATTCATCCCCATAATTTCCCTCCTCTTAATTTAATTTTAAATTTTATTATTATATTCCTACATATAATAATCCAGAGTTTCGTAAGTAAATGTTTCATTTTTACTATAAGTTTTTAAAGCTAGAAGATATGCCTTTGCCGTATCCAAAGAAGTAAAACAAGGTATTTTCATCTGTTCGGCTGTAGTGCGTATTTTAAAACCGTCTTTATTTGGATTTTTACCTAATGTAGGTGTATTGATGACAATCGTTATTTCTTTATTCTTCATCATTTCAAAGATTTCATCAAGATTATGGATTGAAATCGGTTTTACTTCCAATCCTTTCTCGTTAAGGTATTTTGCAGTTCCTTCACTGCCCATAAGCTCAAATCCTATCTCTTTAAAAGACTTTAATAATTCTATAGATTCTTTTTTATCTTTTTCCCTTAAAGATACAAAGATTTTTCCAGAGCCTGGGAATGTGTATCCTGCTCCGCTAAACGCTTTGACAAGTGCCTTTTCATAAACAGAATCTACTCCCAATACTTCACCAGTTGATTTCATTTCAGGAGTCAATGCCACATCTACATTATTTAGTTTTTGGAATGAAAATACCGGTGCTTTCACAGCAACCAAATTACTTTTATTGTATAAGCCAACTCCATAGCCTTGATCTCTTAATTTTTCTCCTAATATGACTTTTACTGCCACATGTACCATAGGAATTTTGGTTACCTTGCTTAAAATAGGCACGGTTCTGGAAGCTCTGGGATTCACTTCAATAACATATACTTTTTCATCTTTTACAACAAATTGAATATTCATTAAACCAATAACTTGCAAAGCTTTAGCAATCTTTCTGGTATATAAAATCAATGTATCAATGACCTTTTGTGAAAGAGTTTGAGGTGGATATACACAAATACTGTCTCCTGAGTGTACCCCTGTTCTTTCTATATGTTCCATAATTCCCGGAATTAAAATATCCTCTCTGTCTGAAATTGCATCAACTTCTACTTCTTTTCCCTCTATATATTGATCTATTAAAATTGGATGTTCGGTAGAAAGAGAAGTTGCTTCCTTTACATACTCCCGTAATTCAGTTTCTGAATAAACAACTTGCATGGCTCTCCCACCAATAACATAAGAAGGTCTTACGAGAACAGGATAACCTATTTCCTCTGCAACTCTTACCGCCTCATCTATATGCGTTACAGCACTGCCTTTAGGCTGTGGAATATTAAGTTCTTTAAGAAGCTGTTCAAAGAGCTTTCGATCTTCCGCCACATCTATAGAATCTACTGATGTTCCCAGGATCTGAACACCTCTTTTTAATAATTTGGGGGCAAGATTAATTGCAGTTTGTCCTCCAAATTGAACAATAACGCCTTTAGGCATCTCTTTTCTGATGACATTATAAACATCCTCTATATACAATGGCTCAAAATAAAGTTTTCCTGCTGTATCAAAATCAGTACTTACAGTTTCAGGATTATTGTTAATAATAATAGATTGATATCCTGCTTCTTCAATTGCCCATACAGCATGAACCGAACAATAATCAAATTCTATTCCCTGTCCGATTCTTATAGGTCCAGAACCTATTACAATAATCTTCTCTTTTTTGCTGATGATATTTTCATCTTCTTGTTCATAAGTAGAATAGTAGTAAGGTGTCAGTGATTCAAATTCACCTGCACAAGTATCTACCATTTTGTAGACCGGATACATGTCATGGGCTCTTCTTAAAGTATCTAAAGTTGAGATCGGTTGCTTTGACAAAGCTTGAATTTCCACATCAGTAAAGCCCATTTCTTCAGCTTCTTTTAGCAATTCCGCTGTAAAAGGTTCGTTCTTAAGCCTTTGCTCGATTTCTATGATATGATTGATTTTATGCAAAAACCATGGGTCAATCTTAGTAATATGATTAATGGCTTCGACAGATATACCTCTTCTTAATGCCTCGGCAATCACAAAGATTCTCTGGTCATCACATATGTAAAGCATTTTTTCTATTTCTTCGTCAGTTTTCTTTCCTAAATCTTCTCTTCTTAAACCTGTATCTTTTCCTTCCAAAGAAATAACTGCTTTTAAGAAAGAGCTTTCAAAATTCCTGTCAATCGCCATAACTTCTCCTGTTGCTTTCATTTGAGTACCTAAGGTATGATCAGCATACCCAAATTTATCAAACGGCCATTTTGGGATTTTTGTTACTACATAATCTATTGCTGGTTCAAAAGAAGCCTTGGTTTTCCCTGTGACATAGTTGGGAATTTCATGAAGGTGCATTCCAATGGCGATTTTGGCTGCTATTTTCGCAATGGGGTATCCTGCAGCTTTAGAAGCTAGGGCTGATGAACGACTCACCCTTGGATTTACTTCAATGACTACATATTCCATACTTTCGGGATTAAGGGCAAACTGAACATTACATCCTCCCTCAATTTTAAGCGCACGAATGATTTTGATCGCAGAAGTCCTTAACATCTGTACCTCTTCATTTCTCAAAGTTTGACAAGGGGCTACAACAATGCTGTCTCCTGTATGAATACCTACCGGATCAATGTTTTCCATATTACAGATAATAATACAAGTGTCGTTGCTGTCTCTCATCACTTCATATTCTATTTCTTTCCAGCCAGCAACACTTTGCTCTAATAGCACTTGATGAATTCTGCTGTGCATTAATCCACTATGAAGGATTTTCTTAAGTTCTTCCATATTATTTGCAATGCCACCACCAGTGCCACCCAAAGTATATGCCGGTCTTACAATAATAGGAAATCCGATTTGCTCTGCAAACTCGAGCCCTTCTTCCATAGAGCAGACTATAGTGCTTTTAGGAATAGGTTCCCCAATACTTTGCATAAGTTCTTTAAATTTTTCTCTGTCTTCTGCGTTTTGTATTGCTTCCAAAGATGTTCCCAGAAGCTTCACATTGTTCTGATCCAGTACACCAGCTTCTTTTAACTCAACCGCTAAATTAAGACCCGTCTGTCCTCCCAATGTAGGAAGAAGTCCATCCGGTCTCTCTTTTTCAATAATATATGTTAAAGCTTCCAAGTTTAATGGCTGTATATATACTTTATCCGCCATATTATCATCCGTCATAATTGTGGCAGGATTACTGTTGACCAGAACGACTTCAATATTTTCCTCTTTTAAAGCTTTACAGGCTTGAGTTCCTGCATAATCGAATTCAGCTGCCTGACCTATAATAATGGGGCCTGAACCGATTACCATTACCTTTTTTAAGCTTGCATCTTTAGGCATTATCTCCCTCCTCATCTAGTAAGGTAATCCATTCCTTAAAAATAACGTTAGCGTCGCTTGGTCCTGGTCCTGCTTCAGGGTGAAATTGAACTGCATAAACTTTTAATTCTTTATTGCAAAAGCCTTCTACTGTCAAATCATTAACATTGATATGGGTAATCTCAATGTCCTTTGTAACTTTATTACCATCAATGGCATATCCATGGTTTTGAGAAGTAATCAAAATCTTATTGGTCCTCAGATCTAAAACGGGATGGTTCCCTCCCCTATGACCAAATTTTAGTTTATACGTATCTCCCCCTAAAGCCAGGGCAAGAATCTGCTGTCCTAAACATATTCCAAACAGAGGAATTTTCCCAAGCAAGTGTTCCGCAGTATGAATGGCAAGGGTTACATCTTTGGGATCTCCCGGTCCATTAGATAGAAGAATTGCATCTAAATTATAGTTAAGAAGTGTGTCGTAAGGAGTATCCCAAGGAAAAATAGTAATCGAGCATCCCAATTGTTCAATACATTTTAGGATCCCCTTTTTTAATCCTAGATCCACAATACCAATATGTTTTCCTTTCCCTGGGACATGCTTAATTTCACGAGTAGATACTTGCTCCACTGTATTCTTGGGAAAAGTATAATTTTTGAGTTGCTCTCTTAACTCATCAGTAATCTCTTCTGTAGTGAGCAAACAATTCATTGATCCTTGATTTCTAATTTTTTTTGTAAGCATCCTTGTATCTATATCGGAAATGGCAAAAACCCCTTGCTCTTTCAGGTAATCAGATAAATTCCCCTGGCTCATCCAATTGCTTTCAAACTTAGCATTTTCTTTTACAACAAATCCGCTGACCTGCACTTTATCCGATTCTACATCATGATCATTGACTCCGTAATTCCCTATAAGAGGATAAGTCATAACAACAATTTGCCCCGCATAAGACGGATCAGTCAATGTTTCCTGATAGCCGGCCATGGATGTATTGAATACAATTTCCCCCAATACTGTTTTTGTGTCACCAAACGCTTTTCCTGTTAAAACCGTTCCATCTTCTAACAATATATGAGCTTTCATTTCAAACCTCCTTTAATGTTTCTTCCAATATATTTACAGCTTTATCGATTTCTGCTTTGCTAACAATCAATGGCGGAACAAATCTTATGACATTGGTCCCCGCTCCTACAAGAAGCAATCCTTTTTCTATGCAGGCATTAATGATGTTTCCTGCCGGAACAGATAATTCTACCCCTTGAATCAGCCCAATCCCTCTGACTTCAGAGACCAAATCATATTTTTCTTTTAAATTTTCAAGTTTTTCTCTTAGATACTCTCCCTGCTCTTTTACATTTTTTAAAATTCCTTGTTTTAATAAAGCATTTAATATCACCTTTGCAGCAGTACAGGCCAGAGGATTGCCTCCAAATGTGG
The DNA here is from genome assembly GCF_016908775.1 of Defluviitalea raffinosedens. Taxonomy (NCBI): domain Bacteria; kingdom Bacillati; phylum Bacillota; class Clostridia; order Lachnospirales; family Defluviitaleaceae; genus Defluviitalea; species Defluviitalea raffinosedens. The sequence continues at coordinate 138,154 of NZ_JAFBEP010000006.1, forward strand.
AAGCATGATCTCCCGGTTTTAAGGCAAGTACTGCTTTTTCAACCGCCATCATTGCACCAATCGGAAATCCTCCCCCTAATCCTTTGGCTAGGGCAATGGCATCCGGTGGAATTTCATATGTCTGATATGCAAATAAATTGCCTGTACGACCTATGCCACACTGAACCTCATCATATATCAGTAAAATATCTTTTTCTGTACAGAGTTCTCTTATTTTCTTTAAAAATTCCCTTTGAGCTGGACGAATTCCCCCTTCTCCCTGAACAGGTTCAAGAAGAATTGCACAGGTCTTCTCTGAAACCAAATCTTTTACCGATTCATAATCATTGAATTTTGCATAAACAATACCTTCCAGTAAGGGATTTAAGTCTTTTTGATATTTTTCCTGCCCCGTTGCAGTGATGGCTCCCATCGTTCTTCCATGAAAAGATTGCTTCATTGTTATAATCTCATAGCAATGTTCTCCATGAACCATTTTGCCATACTTTCTAGCCAGTTTTATACAACCTTCAATGGCTTCTGCACCACTATTGCAAAAGAAAACTTTGTCAAAAACACTGTTTTCTATCAAAATTTCTGCTACTTCAATGCCTGGCATATTCCAATATAAATTAGAACAGTGCATCATTTTCTTCATCTGATCATATAAAGCTTCTGTTAATTCTTCATCTCCATATCCTAAAGTATTGACAGCAATTCCTCCAACAAAATCCAGATATTCTTTCCCATCAACATCTCTTACAAGCGTTCCTTTTCCTTCATTTAATACAATCGGAAATCTACTATATGTATTCATAATGACCTTTTCTCCCCGCTTAATCCATTGCCCTTGTAACATCAATCTCTCCCCTTTTATATTAAATTTTTGAATTAATTCACAATTGATATTTTTATAATTATACATCTAATTGAGTTTTTATGCAACAAATATTGATTAATTATTCATTAGAATATATTATTATGCATAAATATAAATCCCTGAGATACTGCTTCTATCCCAGGGATTCACTCTTTGATATGAGTTTCTAACCAATCTAGTATGTCTTTATATACTTCATATTTATTAATTTCATTCAACATTTCATGTCTTCCATTTGCATAAATTTTTATGGATAGATCTTGAATGCCAGCTTTTTTAAATTTACTGTATACTTCTGATACACCTTGGGAATAATTCCCTACTGGGTCCATTGCTCCAGAAAAAATAAAAATCGGCAATTCTTTCGATATTTTGTTGATATTTTGCTGTGCATTGACTTTTCTTGTTCCTCTGATTAAGTCATTAAAAAATGAAGTTGTAAAAATACCGCCACAGAAAGGATCTTTGATATATTTCTCTACTTCTTCTTCATCTCTTGAAAGCCAGTCAAAGTGAGTTTTTGCAGGTTCAAATCTGTCATTAAAAGCTTCAAAAGATAATTTGTACATAAGAGGACTGGCTGCTTTAGGTCCTTTTAATTTCATTTCTAATTGAGCAAAAACCTGTCCAAGTATGCCTCTAAAACCTAGGTCTCCACTTGTCCCGGATAAAATAACTCCTTTTATTTTATCTCCATACCTGATAATATAGTCTCTTGCAAGCAAAGATCCCATACTATGGCCGAAGAGAAAAACAGGCAATTGAGGATGATTTTTTCTAATAATATGGGTTAAATGAGCCATATCCATTACAACTTTTTCCCATCCATGCGCATCAGAAAAAAAACCTCTTTGATTTGCTATTTCCCCGCTTCTTCCATGACCCCTATGATCATTTCCATAAGCAATATAGCCGTGATTTACCAAGAATTTAGCAAAATCCTCATATCTTCCAATATGTTCTCCCATCCCATGAGCGATTTGTACAACGCCTTTTACTGGCATATTATGATTCATCCAACAACAACCATAAATCCTTATATTATCCTTTGATTTATAAGTAAAATCCATTTTAATCATAAATTTTTCCCTCTCTTTATACCACAATAATATTCTGGCTTATTCTTTATCAATATGTGTAATTGCCTTTTACTCATCTGTATATCCTTTTCTATATATATTTGCTGTTCCTTTATCTAAATATCTAATTTATTATAAAAATTTACTTCTTTTTTAATAATATATCAAACTTTATAATGATTAATTTATATTTCGTTATCTGATTACATACTGCACAATACTGTGCACCCACTTGTACTTGACAATTATTAACAACACGAGTATCATTACTAAGTGTTACCACTTAAGGGAGGAGATTTGATGGAAAACATTGGATTGGTCTTGGAAGGTGGAGGAATGAGGGGATTATATACCTCAGGAGTCCTGGATTTTTTTATAGATCAGAATATATATTTTCCCTATGTCATAGGCGTGTCTGCCGGTGCCTGCAATGCCATCTCCTATCTTTCCAGGCAAAGAGGGAGAAGTAAAAAAATTAATATTGATTATGTAAGAGACAAAAGATATATGAGTTTTGGAAGGTTAATTAAAGAAAAGGAACTGTTTGGGAAAGACTTCCTATTTAATGATATCCCAAATGTATTATGTCCCTTTGACTATGAAACTTTTTATAAAGCAAAAGAAACTTTTGTGGTATGCACAACAGACTGTGAAACAGGTAAGCCAATGTATTTCTATAAAGATAATTCTCCAGAGTTTCTTGATAGTATAAAAGCTTCTATGAGTCTCCCATTTATAAGTAAAATCGTAAAAGTCAAAGATTATTATTTGCTGGATGGAGGTATTTCCGATTCTATTCCAATAAAAAAATCAATAAGTGACGGTAATGAGTATAATGTTTTGATATTAACCAGACATAAAGAATACAGAAAAAAACCGTTTAGAAATAAAAAATTCGCACAATATTTCTATCCCCAATATCCAAATTTAGTAGAAACACTCTGCAACAGACATGCAATGTATAATGAAACTTTAGACTATATTGAGCAATTGGAGTCCAGTGACAAAATATTTGTGATCCGTCCGTCAGAACCTCTGCCTGTAAAAAGAATTGAACGAAATCCAAAAAAACTTTTGGATGTATATAATAAAGGTTATCATGACGCCCAAAAATTATTTCCTCACTTAATTCAGTGGATTAAAAAAATAGATAGAGCTGTTAATCAATAGCTCTATCTATTTTTTTATCTTCTTACAACGGTTTCATTTCTTAACATCGTCCATATCTCTGGGTCTTCCATGCCCAATCTCCAAAGTGCTATTCCTTTTATTCCTAAATCCCACGCTCTTTGAACCTTGGCCTGAATACTGGCTTCATCTTCAAACCAAACTTCATGCTGATTTCCCTGTTCATCGGTATAAGAATACATAGGGGTCTGAGTTTCTTCATCAAAGATAATTTCTGCATTATATTGCCTTGCCCTGTTAATTGCCATTTCATGAGTGACGTAGGTATTTCTTCCTGTTGTTAAGTTAAAATCAAATCCAAATACAGAAACTGCTGCAACAATTTTATCCCGAGGCATTTTTGTCATAGCATATCTAAGAACACGATCCATCCATCCGATGGATACCACCGGTCCAGGGCCGCTGCCTGGCCAACCATGCTCATTATACAGCATTACAACAAATTCATCCACTGCTGCTCCTATAGGTGCATATTGGAAAGGATCCGAAAAAGGATTGAATGGTTGATCACTCACCCGTGATGGAACCGATGCAGATAAAAAATATCCCCTTTCATGCAAGGCTCGCCCCAGTTCTGTGTAAAATGCTGAAAGTCTCCCGCTATCATCCAAATATACATCTTCAATATCTATATTGACTCCGTCAAAGCCATATCCTTCAATCAATTCAATAACATTTTGAATAAATGCTGCCCTGGTCTCCGGTGTTGCCAGCATAGCTTTTACCGTATCCTTTGAGATTGTAACATTTCCTCTTTCATAAAGTAAATTGTGTATTACAGGAAATATCTTGATGTTATTTTCATGGGCAATTCGAACTAAATTTTCAACATATTCATTGGTAAAATCTCCACCAAACTTTTCTATCTCTGTTGGATGATCCGCATCGATCCTAAACATAAATAAACCAAGTTGTGATATTGCATCTGTATTGCTCACAAAGGAATCATACGAACTTGGAAGTGTTGGTCCTTCTGCTAAAGTATAAAATCCTAATATGGTCGTAATGGGCAGTTGAGAACCATAAACATTAAAATCCACTACATTTTTGGAAATCCATCCTCTTGTTCCATCAAACAACTCTACTTGATACCAATTGCCGCTGGAGTTGGTTACAGGCAGCTTAGCGCCTTTTACCATAACCGCTACGATTGGAAAATTTGTCCCAGGTCTTCTTCGTACATTAGCCTGGTCCACATTTACTACAACTTCTGTATATTGAGGAACTTGCAATCGTTGACCAATATATAAGGATGAGGAACTTAAATTGTTTAAAACCATAAAACTTTCCACCGTTGTATTAAACTTTTGAGCTAATCGGTAAAGGCTATCTCCCGGTTGAACGGTATAAACAGCTATAGGAATAATCAATCTTTGCCCAGGGTAAATCATATTTCCTGTAATTTGATTAATATTCCTTATTTCCTGTACATTAACACCATATTGCCTGGAAATTTGGTATAAAGAATCGCCAGGTTTTACTGTATAAATCGTATTAGGAAATCTCCACATCTTCGTTTCACTCCCATGAATATAATCCATATGGTATTATATTCCATCAGGATATAAAATGTTTGCAACTCAAAGATTATTGCATTAAATACTGGCGATATTTGAATAAGTAAATAAAAAAATACCTATAATATTCAATAGGTATTTTCTAATAAGCGTTTCTAAGGAAAGCAGATTCTTTGATGAAATCTGCTTTTTAAAAATTCATAAAACAATGGTCGATTAATTTTTGAACATCCCTTCCCGGAGTCCAAAACTTTCGTTGCGTTCCACATTTCCTATTGGCTCAATGTGGACGATCACATCATAAACATCCTGAATATTTTCTTTGATTCTTTCCTCAACTTCCATAGCAATTTTATGAGCCTCCAGTACATTCAGATTACCGTCTACTTCAATATCTGTATCTATGATATATAAATTTGCAAGCTTTCTCACTCTGGTTCGATGAGGATTATGAGCACCCTCAATCGCCTCAATGCTGCGAAATATTTCTTCATAAATTGTAGTGTCCTTTACCCCATCCATGAGTTCCATATGCGTTTCAATAACAATTTCATAGGAGGCTTTTATAATCCATAAGCTTACAAGAATTGCAGTAATTGAATCAAAAAAGGGTAAATCAAGCAAATACGTAAAAGCTAATCCAGCGAGCACCCCACTAGAAATAGCAATATCATTTCTCATATTCTTTCCGTTAGCAATCAACATGGAACTCTGGGCTTTTTTCCCAACTCTATATTGATAAATCGCTAAAAATATTTTGCCGATAATCGATAGGACCACAATATAAATAGAAAGCGTCGATGGAATTTCTTTCTCTTGTCCAGAAATGATATCCGATATCCCATTGACAAAAAGTTGTGCACCGGCAAAAAATATAATGAACCCCAGAATCGTTGTAGCAATGGTTTCTGCTCTGTGATGTCCGTAAGGATGTTCTCTATCCGGGGGCTTTGACATCACTTTTGAAGCAATTAACATAATAAAACTGGTTACAACATCCGTTGAAGAATCTATCCCATCACCCACCAGAGCCATACTTTTTGAAAGCAATCCGAATACTATTTTAAGTAGAGCCAAAATTGAATTGCCAATAATTCCAATCCAGGAAGCCCTTGTGATCAGCTTTGATCGATTTTCCATATAAATAGCTCCTCTTTAGCATCTGCATTAATATTTTTCATGTATATGGTTATATTATATACATATTAGTAGAAAATAAATATATTTTCAACAAATATCATACAATAAGGAGAATTCATATGCCTGAAATGAAATTTTTCCCGGATAGTCCTTCTAAAACTATTAATAATAAAAAAGATAAAAACGATTTAGTTTCTGAAAATAATCAAAGAGAAAAGGAAAATCCCCAAAATCCATTTTTTGATCTAGCTGAAGACGATGTATTTTCAGCTCCAACGGATGATATATAAGAAAGAGTTTACTTGCAAAACTCTTGCGCCGAGCAAGTCAGAAAAGCCAATAAAGTACAGTACTTAGGAGTATGTATCTTGCCACAAGAACTTTTTATTCCATAGTAAATCTTTAAGGATTTACTATGGAATAAAATAGGGCGATTTCAATCGCCCTGTCAAAATACATCAAAATTATATTATTATTCCTCAATCATGGTTCCAACACCTTTTTGGGTGAAAATTTCCAGAAGAAGGCAATGTTCCACACGACCATCCAGAATATGTACAGTTTTAACGCCCTTCTTCACACCTTCAACACAGCATTCTACCTTAGGAATCATGCCTCCGGATATAATGCCATTCTTAATATACTCATCCACATCTTTAATAGAAAGTCTGGAAATAATCGAAGAACTGTCGGACACATCTTTTAATACACCTTCTACATCTGTTAAAAAGACAAGCTTCTGCGCCTTCAATGCTCCAGCCACTGCAACAGCCGCATAGTCCGCATTAATATTATAAGAATTGCCTTCTTTGTCAATGCCTATAGGCGCAATTACCGGAATAAAATCTTTTTGAATAAGTGTCGAAATTAACTCTGTATTTACATTCACCACTTCTCCTACAAATCCAACATCCATTCCATTCACCAGTTTCTTTTCAGCCTGCAGAGTAGCCCCATCTTTTCCACTGATGCCTACAGCATTAATTCCTTGATTTTGGATATGACTCACGATACTTTTATTTACTTTTCCTGCGAGAACCATTTCTACGATTTCCATGGTTTCCTGGTCTGTAACCCTGAGTCCGTTTACAAATTCTGATTTTTTATCCATTTGCTTTAATATTTTATTGATATCAGGCCCTCCACCATGCACAATAACAGGATTAATACCAACAAGCTTCATCAAAATAATATCCTGGATAACAGTTTCTTTAATCATTTCATCTACCATAGCACTGCCACCATACTTGATGACTACAGTTTTTCCATAAAACTCTTTTATATAAGGAAGGGCTTCCACCAAAACCTTAGCTTTTTCAATATACATTTCCATTTTTCATCCCCCTCACGTTCTGTATTCCCCATTAATGCGCACATATTCGTAACTTAAATCGCAACCCCAGGCTGTGGCTTCTTCTGAACCTTCTTCAAGCAATGCAATTACTTTAATATCTTTTTCATGCAGAATTTGATATGCATAATCTTCGTCAAACATTAATGGCGTTCCGTTTTTCATTACTGTAATATTCCCTGATTGTGAAGCAAATTGAATGGTTACTTTGCTGGTATCAAATGTTACTCCCGAATATCCCATAGCACAAAGAATTCTGCCCCAGTTAGCATCTTCACCAAAAAAGGCTGTTTTTACCAAGTTAGACGTAATGATGGATTTTGCAAGAGTTCGAGCATCACATTTTGATTTTGCTCCTTTTACATTGACTTCAATAAATTTTCCTGCCCCTTCACCATCTCTTACAATTTGCTGGGCCAAATAAGTATTTACAAAATGAAATGCGGTCTTAAATTGCTCATAATCCTCATTTTCCGTATCAATGAGCACATTTTCCGCTGCACCATTAGCCAATGCCACTACCATATCATTTGTACTGGTATCTCCATCAACAGAAATCATATTATAAGAATCCTCAATACTTTCTTTTAATGCTTTATCCAGTAATTCCCTGGATATATTGATATCCGTTGTAATAAATGAAAGCATGGTTGCCATATTGGGATGAATCATTCCGGAACCCTTTGCCATTCCCCCGATCGTAATCATCTTTCCATCTAATTCAAAAGTTACTGCAATTTCTTTTGAAAATGTGTCCGTAGTCATAATGGCTTGGGCGGCTTCCTTGGCAGCTTCTCTGGATACACTTAATTTAAGGGCTGTCTTTTCTATCCCTGGGCAAATGACATTCATCGGCAAAGGTACACCAATTACACCTGTAGAAGCAACTAAAACTTCTTCTTTTTTTAATCCCAGGCAATCTGCCATCGTCTGAGCCATCTGCTGGGCATCAATCATACCCTGTTCACCGGTGCAAGCATTGGCATTTCCGCTGTTTACAACAATGGCCTGGATATTTCTTTTTTCATTAATAATCTGCTGATTCCACAGCACAGGAGCTGCTTTTACAACATTGGTTGTAAAAGTTGCTGCTGCTTTTGCAGGAAATTCACTATATACGATTGCTAAATCTTTCCTTTTCTTTTTAATACCTATATAATTCCCCGCTGCTTTAAACCCCTTCGGACTCGTTATTCCTCCATCAATGATCTTCATATTTCTCTCTCCTCCCGACAGCTTATGGAAACATCGGTATCTGATTAAGTCCCATATTTTCCTCTAATCCAAATAAAATATTCATATTTTGCACAGCCTGTCCTGCTGCGCCTTTAACCAAATTATCAATTGCCCCTATAACAATAATTCTTCCTGTTCTTTCATCTACAGAAAAACCTATATCACAATAATTTGAACCTTTAACCCATCTTGTTTCTGGATAAACACCCTTATTCATAAGACGGATGAACTGCTCTTTTTCGTAATACTTCTTATAAATATTCATTATCTCATCCCAAGTAACTTTTTTCTTAAGTTTTCCATAGCAAGTTGCTAAAATCCCTCTGTTCATGGGAATAAGATGAGGCGTAAAAGATATTGTAATGTCTTTTTTGCAGGCTTCACCAAGTTCTTGTTCAATCTCAGGAGTATGTCTATGGGAAGCAATTTTATAGGCTTTAATGGATTCTGTACATTCAATATAATGAATATCTAAACTAAGCGCCCGGCCTGCGCCGGATACCCCTGACTTTGCATCCACTATAATGCTGTCTTCATCTATTACATTCTCTTTTAAAAGAGGATATAAACTTAAAATAGTACAAGTCGTATAACATCCCGGATTTGCAATTAAATTGCTCTTTTGGATCTGATCTCTTTTGATTTCGCACAATCCATAAACTGCTTCTTTTAATAATTCAGGACTGAAATGTTCTGTATTATACCACTGTTCATATACATTTGCATTCTTTAATCTAAAATCTGCACCTAAGTCAATAACCTTTGCCTTCTTTAATATTGAAGCATTTACTTTTTTAGATGCAATTCCGTGCGGAAGGGCTAAGAAAATTACGTCGGCCTCTTCACTAAGTTTTTCAATATCTTCTTCTTCACATATGGTATTGCAAATACCTTCAAAGTTATGATAAATTTGGCTAAAGCTCTTTCCTACATAACTTTGAGAAGTTAAATTTATGATATGACTCTCTGGATGCTGCATAAGAATACGTACCAATTCTTCTCCAACATAACCCGTTGCTCCCACTATACCGACTCTTATCATTCTTTTCCTCCTATCCATGCTCAAGTGAAAAGTTTATGATTTTTTAATAATTATACATTCATATGAAAGTTTATGCAAGTATTTTTTAAAATATGCTTGCATAAATAGTACACAAAGTGTATAATTATAAAAAATCAACAATGGATTAGGAGGATTGAGTATGAGTAAAAAAGTTGTTCTGGCATACTCCGGTGGATTGGACACAACCGTTATATTACATTGGTTAAAAGAAAATTATGATTATGAAGTTATTGCTGTTTGTGTAGACGTAGGTCAGGGAAAAGAATTGGATGGAATGGAAGAAAAGGCCCTTAAAAATGGTGCAAGCAAACTTTACATAGAAGATGCAAAAGAAGAATTTATGAAAGACTATGTATTTCCGATGCTTAAAGCCGGCGCTGTTTACGAGTCCAAATATTATCTTGGTACCTCCATTGCAAGACCTCTTATTGCAAAGAAATTTGTAGAAATAGCACTTAAGGAAGGCGCTGAAGCAATTTGTCATGGATGCACTGGTAAAGGAAATGATCAGGTTCGTTTTGAGCTTGCTATTAAAGCATTGGCTCCTCAGCTTAAAATTATCGCGCCCTGGAGAATATGGGATATTAAGTCCCGTGAAGATGAAATAGAATACCTTGAAAAAAGAGGATTAGAAGTTCCAATGACAAGGGAAGAAAGCTACAGCCGTGACAGAAATATGTGGCACTTAAGCCATGAAGGCCTGGACTTAGAAGATCCCGGCAAAGAACCTAATTATAATAAACTGCTTAAATTAGGCGTTTCACCAGAACAAGCTCCTGATGAACCAACCTATATAGAATTGGAATTTGAAAAAGGTATTCCTGTGAAATTAAATGGAGAAACCCTTTCCCCTGTAGATCTGATGTTTAAACTCAATGAGATCGGCGGCAAGAATGGAATCGGTTTATCTGATATATTAGAAAATCGCGTGGTTGGCATGAAATCCAGAGGAGTATATGAAACTCCCGGAGGCGTTATATTGTATGCTGCCCATGAAGAATTGGAACATATGTGCTTGGATCACCAAACCTATGCTTATAAGCAACAGGTTGCTTTAAAATATGCAGAACTAATTTATTCCGGAGAATGGTTTACTCCTCTTCGTGAAGCATTGGCTGCCTTCGTAGATGCTACTCAGGAAACTGTAACTGGAAAGGTTAGATTGAAATTATACAAAGGCAATATTATTCCTGCCGGAACGACTTCACCATATTCATTATACAATGAATCTATCGCAAGCTTTACAACTGGCGACTTATACAGTCATAAAGATGCCGAAGGCTTTATTAACTTATACGGTCTTCCATCTAAAGTAAGAGCTATGATGAAGCAAAGAAACCAATAGAATTAAAATATTATTTCTTTAATTAGAACCAACTCATGGATGAAATGAGTTGGTTCCTTTAATGAAAAAGACTGAGTAAAGGATGTGAAAGAATGAAATTATGGGGTGGAAGATTTTCAAAATCAACCGATTCTATGGTGGATGATTTTAATTCCTCCATACGATTTGACCAACGGTTATACAAAGAAGATATCTTAGGAAGTATTGCCCATGTTTCCATGCTTGGAAAGCAAAATATCATTCCACAAGAAGATGCGGAAATTATAAAAAAAGAATTAAAAGCAATTCTGCAAGATATTGAAGATGGAAAAATTGAGTTTGATATTGAGGCTGAGGATATTCATATGAATATAGAAAAAATCCTTATTTCAAGGATCGGTGACACAGGCAAAAAACTCCATACAGGAAGAAGCCGTAATGATCAGGTTGCACTGGATATGCGTATGTATGTCAAGAAAGAAATCAAAGAAATTCAATCCTTGATCTTAAAACTTCAGTCCGTTCTTATCAAATTATCCAAAGAACATGCAGAAACCATTATGCCTGGATACACCCATCTCCAAAGAGCACAACCTATTACCCTTGCCCATCATTTGATGGCTTATTTCGAAATGTTTAAGCGGGACATTGAAAGACTAAACGATACCTATAAAAGAACCAATATTCTGCCTCTTGGTTCAGGGGCTTTGGCGGCAACTACCTATCCTTTGGATAGATATGCTGTTGCAAAAGATTTAGGATTTTCTGATGTGACTTTTAATAGCCTGGACGGCGTATCGGACAGGGATTACTGTATCGAACTCCTTAATAATCTTTCGCTGATTATGATGCATCTTAGCCGTTTTTCTGAAGAAATTATTCTCTGGAGTTCCCACGAATTTCATTTTATAGAATTAGACGATGCGTACTCTACTGGAAGCAGTATTATGCCCCAGAAGAAAAATCCAGATATTGCAGAATTAGTTCGTGGAAAAACCGGACGGGTTTATGGAGATTTGATGAGTCTTCTCACCACCATGAAATCCCTTCCTCTGGCATACAATAAAGATATGCAGGAAGATAAAGAAGTTGTCTTTGATGCCATTGATACGGTAAAAATGTGCCTTCCTATCTTTACTTCCATGATTGAAACTATGAAAGTACTAAAGGACAATATGTATAATGCTGCCGGCGGTGGCTTTACCAATGCAACGGATGCTGCCGATTATCTCGTTAAAAAAGGCCTGCCCTTCAGAGATGCCCATGAAATTATTGGCAAACTGGTTCTTTACTGCATCCAACATAATACTTCATTGGAAAAGCTGTCATTGGAAGAATATAAACAACTCTCACCTGCTTTTGATGAAGATATCTTCAAAGCGATTTCTCTCGAAGAATGTGTTAATAAAAGAAAGATCATAGGCGGTCCTGCAAAAGAAATGGTCCTTCAGCATATTCAAAAAGCAGAAGAGTATATAAACAGCATAAACACCTCTAATGATTAGTCATTGGAGGTGTTTATTTCATAAAGAATCGTGTTTCCTTGCTTTCCGACTTCTCTGATTAATTTCATTTTTTTTAAGCAATATGTCATGCGTCTGGCTTGGGGAATGCTTATATCCAGATACTTAGAAAGTGATTTATTTGTGAAAGGCTGCGGCAAATGATCGGGGAGAAATGAAGCAAAATCGTCTTTGGACTCAAATACTATGGACTGGCTTACATCCAGTAAAATTTTATCGTAAATACTGGCTCCTTTTCTTCTCCAGCTTCCTTTTCCGTCAAAACATCTGATTTCTTCTGCTTTAATCATCAGAATCTCTAAAGAAAAATTCTCTTCGTTCATCACTTCCGGACAGCGAATCAATTCATTAAAGCAATCCAGCAATTTGCCTTTCTTAGGAGATTTTCTCCTGCTAATCACTTCTCCGTCCCTACCTAAGGTTACAATCCACTTTTCTTCACAAATAGGATAAACCAGCCTTACAGGATAATCTATAATAAGATTTTTGATTTTACTTCGTATGGAACTAAAATTTTTTGTCTGTATTTCAATTAATTGATTTTGCCTTACAATGTCTACGATATATCTTCCGACTTTTACTTCAAGCCGATCTTCTTTTTGAGCATACCATTGCTTTATTTGATTATGCAAGGAACCTTCATTCTGAATATTGATGCCCCTATGTTCTTCTTTAATCCCATTATTCCATTGCTTCTTCATCAATTTGATTACTCCTCTCTTTCTTAATTATACAATTTTGCTTCATACTTTCAAACAACAAAAAACCTGTTTGAGACACTACTCCCAAACAGGTAAGTCTTTCGTTTTAACTTTTTAACATTGTAACTTAGAAAACAACGTTGTATAATAAAACAGAAATTAAAGCCAGTATTAAGAACCGAGGTGTAGAATGAAAATATATGTCATTATTATTTTTATACTACTCAATCTTCTCTCATGGAGTACATTTGGGGTAGATAAAAGAAAAGCTTTAAAAAATCAATGGAGAACTTCTGAAAAAACATTGCTCACTTTATCCTTCTTTGGTCCCTTTGGAGCACTGCTTGGCATGAAGACCTTTCATCATAAAACGAAGAAAATCAAATTTAAGATCTTGATTCCATTGTTCTTGTTTTTACAAATCGTTCTTTATCTATTATTCTTCTACCCTTTTTAAGATCGTCATACCCAAAGGTGGAATTCTAAGTTCAATGCTGTATGCTCTTCCATCCCATTCCCTATGATCAGCTGTAATGACTTGTTCATTTAGTACATTGCTTCCGCCATATTTAGAGTGGTCGCTATTAAAAATCTCTTTGTAGTTTCCTTGGGCTGGCACTCCAATTCTATGTTGAAAATGGGGGACCGGAGTAAAGTTACATACAAAAATCAAAGTATCTTTCGGATTCTTTCCTTTTCTTACAAAAGAAACCATGCTGACATCAGCATCAGACGCATTAATCCATTCAAATCCTTCTCCAGTAAAATCATATTCCCAAAAAGCACTCTCTTTTAAATAAAGGTGATTCAAATCTTTAATATATTCTTGCATTCCCTTATGCTTTTCAAACTGAAGTAAATGCCAGTCAAGGCTTTTTGCTTCGCTCCATTCATTAAACTGAGCAATCTCTCCTCCCATAAACAGGAGCTTTTTACCAGGATGTCCATACATAAACCCATAAGCAACTCTAAGATTAGCAAATTTTTGCCAGTAGTCTCCCGGCATTTTACTAATCATAGAACCTTTTCCGTGTACCACTTCATCATGGGAAAGGACTAAAATGAAATTTTCTGTAAATGCATAAAGCAATCCAAAAGTCAAATCATTATGATGATATTTTCTATGTATAGGATCTTTTTTCATATATCTTAGAAAATCATTCATCCATCCCATATTCCATTTGAGTCCAAAACCTAAACCGCCTATATCGGTTGGTCTTGATACATTAGGCCAGGCTGTTGACTCCTCTGCAATCATCATAATACCCGGAAACTTCTGATATACTATGGAGTTAAGATGTTTAAAAAATTCTACTGCTTCTAAGTTCTCACGGCCTCCATACTTATTTGGAATCCAATTACCGTCTGTCTTTCCATAGTCCAGGTAAAGCATGGATGCTACTGCATCTACCCTTAATCCATCAATATGATATTTTTCAAACCAGAAAATCGCATTAGCAATCAAAAACAATTTTACTTCAATACGACCATAATTGAAAATCAATGTTCCCCAATCCGGATGTTCCCCTTGTCTGGGATCTTCATGTTCATAAAGAGCAGTACCATCAAATCGGATCAGGCCATAAGAATCCTTGGGAAAATGGGCAGGAACCCAATCCAATATCACTCCTATATTATTTTGATGGCAGTAATCTACAAAATACATAAAGTCTTCCGGAGTTCCAAAACGACTGGTAGGTGCATAGTATCCGGTTACCTGGTATCCCCAGGAACCATCATAAGGATGCTCCGTAATCGGCAATAATTCGATGTGGGTATATCCCATCGCTTTAACATAGTCTACCAGCTTATGAGCGGCTTCTCTATATGTTAAATACCTGTTCCCTTCTTCCGGAACTCTCATCCATGAACCAAGATGCACTTCGTATATGGATACCGGCTGATTTAATGGATCTGTTTTCTGACGTTTCTCCATCCATTGTGCATCATTCCATTGATATTTATTAATATCATAGACAATCGAAGCACTATTGGGTCTTACTTCCATATAATTTCCATAAGGGTCTGATTTTTCAAGTAAATAGTCTTCTCTTGTCTTTATTTCATACTTATAAATATCTCCTTCCGACACACCAGGAATAAACAGCTCCCATATACCACTGTAACCTAAACATCTCATAGGATGTCTTCTTCCATCCCATCCGTTAAAATCCCCTATAACACTTACCCGTTTTGCATTTGGCGCCCATACTGCAAATAAAACTCCATCCACTCCATCAATCGTCATGGGATGCGAACCTAATTTTTCAAATATTTTATAATGAGTGCCTTGCCCAAAAAGATATTTGTCAAAGTCAGTTATATATGGATTAAAAGAATAGGGATCATAAGTTGTCCACTGATTACCCAGATAATCGGCAATACTTAATCGATATCTGAATATTGTCGGACGATCAGGTATTACAGCTTCAAAAAATCCATCACTACAAACTTTTTTCATATCATATTTTTGCTCAGGTTTTTCATCATCTATTACTTCTATACTGGCTGCCTGAGGAATAAAAGCCCGTACAACCACAGCCTTTTTCCCATCTACCTCTACTTCATGCATTCCCAGGATATGATGCGGATCTCTGTGTTCAGACCTTAAGATTTCAAATACTTCTACAAGACTCGCTGTTGTTTCCATAAACATCGCTGCAGTTATCTTTAATAACCACAGCTTCCCCCCTTCACTTTATGTTAATCCATATGTCAAATAATTTGGGTCATATTGCTAGTAAAATTTATTCTATCATGTTTTTAAGTCATATACAATAAGTTCCAGTAAGTTTTGCTTATTTTCTATCTAATAAAAAACTTCATATTTTTACAATTATCTTTCAGATATTTTATGTTAATGTATATTCCAGTCGATTTAAATTTTCCCGTTGAAATTAATTCTTGGTATGTTACAATTATGAATGGCACAAATTAAAGATTTATAATGGAAGGAGAAGTTTGTTTGAACAGTGAAAACAATAATTTAGAGACGAATTTAAGTGCTTCATTTAAAGAAAGCGTTCCTCTTGCATTTTTAAATTTTCTTAAAAGTACCATTGGGATATCTTCAAATGAGTTTATTCCATATATTGATGGAATGGATGAGAAAATTGAGCAAATCGCAGATTATGTTAAAAATGTCCTACTTTCTTTAGAAGATATTTTAAACGAAGCAAGTACCCAAAAATTCAATAGAATACAAGAACTAATCAACTATAAAAACACTATTTCCAATCTGTTTTGCATTGCATATGGATATGTTACAGAACTTAATATTCTTTCGTTTATCATAGAAGAA
Organism: Defluviitalea raffinosedens; assembly: GCF_016908775.1. Classification (NCBI taxonomy): domain Bacteria; kingdom Bacillati; phylum Bacillota; class Clostridia; order Lachnospirales; family Defluviitaleaceae; genus Defluviitalea; species Defluviitalea raffinosedens. The sequence continues at coordinate 154,436 of NZ_JAFBEP010000006.1, forward strand.
CAGTATCAATTGGAACAATTTAAAAAATCCGATATAGGAGTTTTAGACTATGATCATTTTTATGAAGAATGTTCCTCATTTATTTTTCATCATTCAAAAGATGAAGATAAAATGCAAAGACTACGTGAAGTTTTAAAACATATTCCTATTAGAATAACAAAAGATAAATTCTATGACTACATAGAAAAAAGCATTGAATTGATAGAAGTAAGCGAGGATCCAAAAGAATTAGAACGTTTTTTTGACATGTTAAAACTTCAGTTTATTGGAACAAGTGTAGATGGATATGAAGAATTTCTGCCAGATATCGTTTCTTCTATCAATCATATTAAGTCTCAGGATTTACTAAAAATGAATGAAGATGATATTACTGCATTGTGGGAAGAAGTTGAAATAACCGGTGATATTTTATCAAAAATCATTATGATCTTATCTCTGCTTTACAAAGCGCTGAATGCTCTTTCTATTCTTATCATGTTAGAAAACGTAAATTTGCAAACACTCTATAATCGGCATGTCGCTTATAAAGATTTTTATTTATCTGCTTCTACCATCGTAAACTGGGCTTCAGACCCTGAAGAAAGAGAATTACTGGTTGAAACACTGCCGGATTTACTGGACAGACATATTGAAATACTTGAATCAAATCTTGAGAAAAAACATTCTGAAATTATGAGACAAATTCAAAAGAAAAATGAAGATCTAGATTTATTGTCCAAAGAAATTCAAAACTATCAACTGGTTCTATACTATTTGAATACAGATTTATCTGACCTCTTTAGTTATGAAAGAAAATCAAAAGCTTCTGTAACGATGGACAAGATTTTAAAGCCTTATATCGAAGAATTTAAACATTTTATAGATGAGCAACTTCAAGTTATGCCTAATATATTCAGAAAAGCAAGAATGCAGCACTTTTTGGGTATTCTTCCTCCAGCCATGAACGAAAAAGAATTTAGGCATTATTTGCAGAACGCTATAGAATCCTGTTCTACAGAAGAAAGAAAAGCTCTTGTTTTGAGCAAAATAGGCATCATAATGGATTCCAGCGGATTTTTTGACCATGATCATCAAAGCTGTGACTGCGGTCATGACCATCATCACGATCATCATCATGACGAAGAGCACTTTCATATCCATGACCATAATCATCATCATTACCATTAAAATAACTCCCATACACTGTATGGGAGTTATAATATGTTAATCTCTATTCTGATCAGCTTGGCCAAAATTTTAATTTCTTGAGGAGATACTGTACGAGTTTTAACGACACCTCTGTTTTCAATAAGTAAAAGCTGGCTTTGAGAAAGCTTTTTGATTTGTCTAAGCATCCTTTTTCCATCATATTCAATAAAGTAAAATCCCTGATTATTGAACTCATGGGTTGAAAATGCGAGTACCAGATCCCCTTTCATCATCCTGAAACCAAGCATATCATCATCTTCTACAGTCAAATAGAAAACTTTGTCTTTAGAAAAACCCTCTACTTTATTGTCCACTACAGGAAGCTGCCTGCTGCCCGTCACATTAGAAAGGGTATAATCATAAATGGGTACTGTTTTAAGTACAGAAGAAAAAGCATCATTCCAGATAGGTTCTATAGGAGCTGTTTCGGTGTCTTTTCTTTTTTCGATTTTTTTAACTGATGCTCTTTTCTCTTCTTTATTTTCTTCAAAAAAGTCATCATTTATTACCCCATCCTCGATAGGCTCTCCTAATATTTTAGAAAATGTATGCAGGATAGTACTGTTAATGATCTTTCTTCCAGTTTCCATTTCTTCTAAAGCTTTTTCTGAAATCCCTGCTTTTTTAGCCAGTTGCTTTCTGGTCATTCCTTTTTTATTTCTAAGATCAGCTATTTGTTGTCCTAATCTGCTCATAATTTCCTCCAATAATATATGTTCTTTTTTATATTATATCAAATAAAGCTTGAATTTCAAACTAAGAAAAGTCTTACGACACAAAATAGGCCTGCCCAAAGGCAAGCCTAGAATTCTCTTTATTTTGATATTTGATTTGCAACATTTGATTTGCCGATCACCATTTTACCTATAAATACTCCAAAAGCAACAATTGCTGCTATAATGCCCACAGGATATCCTATAGAATCTGGTAATGAAAATCCTTCTGGAGCAACCAAAATATAAGTTGAAGTAACTGCTGTCATAAAGGTAGCTGGTATGGTAGCGATCCAGTGAAGCTTATTATTCTTCACCAAATAAACTGCTGATGCCCATAAAGCAATCATCGCTAAAGTTTGGTTGGACCAAGCAAAGTACCTCCAAATAATCGTAAAGTCAATGAAACATAAAGCAACGCCTACGATAAATAGTGGTATTGCGATCACAAAACGGTTTTTTACTGGGTTTTGCTTATAATGAAGCGCATCTGCAATCGTTAATCTTGCACTTCTAAAAGCTGTGTCCCCTGATGTAATAGGGCAGGCAACAACACCTAAAAGTGCTAAAGCTCCTCCAACTTTCCCAAGTAAAGAAGTAGATATTGTATTAACAACCACAGCAGCTTCTCCTGCTTGTGCTAATCCTTCAGTACCGCCAAAGAATGTCATAGATGCTGCTGCCCATATAAGAGCGATAAGTCCTTCTGCGATCATTGCTCCATAAAATACTCTTCTTCCTTCCCGTTCAGTTCTAAGGCAACGGACCATAATTGGAGATTGGGTAGCATGGAAACCACTGATCGCACCACAGGCAATAGTAATAAATAAAAATGGGAATATTGCTTTTCCTGATGGATGCAGGTTTTGCAAAGTTAATTCCGGTATTTGATAACCTTTTACAAATAAGCCTATTGTTACGCCAAATGCCATGATGAAAAGACATGCACCAAAAATCGGATATATTTTTGCAATAATTTTGTCTACAGGGAGTACAGTCGCTAACAAATAATATATAATAATAACTCCAATCCAAGTATACTTATTTACACCAGTTAAAGTTTGAAGCAATCCTGCTGGTCCTGTAACAAATACAACCCCAACCAGAACCAAAAGTATTACAGAAAATACTCTCATAATATTCTTTGCGTATTTACCCATATATATCCCAACGATTTCTGCAATACTTTCACCATTATGACGAAGAGAAAGCATTCCTGAAAAGTAATCATGAACTGCTCCTGCAAATATACTTCCGAGAACAATCCATAAGAAAGCTACAGGCCCCCATAAAGCACCGGATACAGCACCAAAAATAGGTCCTAATCCTGCAATGTTTAAGAATTGAACCAAAAATGCTCTTTTCCAATCGAGAGGAACAAAATCTACACCATCTGCCTTTGTTACTGCTGGCGTTTCTGCATTAGGATCAATTCCAAAGATTTTTTCTACAACCTTTCCATAGATCACATACCCAAGTATTAATGCAACCACAGCTAATATAAAAGTTATCATAGCAAATCCCCCTCTTCATATTTGATGGACTTTTATTAGTTCTATACATACAGTATATCATTCAAAAACAGTTTTTTGTTAAATTTTTAATAAAATGCAAAAAATACAACCTAAACGGTTGTATTTTTTGCGTAAACGGTTATGTCAGATGAAGTCTTTCTTTAAACTCTTTTATGTTTCTTCTGCTGATGGGAATTTCATCATTCATGCCTTTAATTTTTATAATATAGGTATTATTAAACCAAGGAATAATTTCGCTTATAGCGTCCAGATTCACCAAAAAACTCCTATGACATCTAAAAAAATTTTCCTTGGGAAGAATTTCTTCCAAATGCCCTAAAGTTCCTTCCACTCTATACCGGTCTTCATTGGTTACAATTATAATTTCTCCATTCTCTACCATACAGAATAATATATCTTCTATGTTTAATAGTATAATTCGATCATTTTTCCAGACAGGCAACTTATGCGGATTGTTAACTGGTCTTTTTTGCAATAACTGTTCCAGTGCAGTTTTTGTATTCAGAATCTGATTTTGTCTGTACTTTTCCATAATGCGATGAACGGTTTTTTGTAATCTTTTTTCCGAAAATGGTTTTAGCACATAATCCACTGCGTTAATTTCAAAAGCTTGAATGGCATATTCGTCAAATGCTGTTACAAATACAATAAACGTACCTAGGTCTGCTTTTATGATTTCACTGGCAACCATAAATCCATTAAGTTCAGGCATTTCAATATCTAGGAAAACAATATCTGGTTTTTCTTTCAAGATCTGTTCAAGAGCTTTTACTGAATTGGTAAATGCCCCTATAATTTCTATATCTTTTTTCTGACTTAGTATATATTTTAATTCCTCTAATGCTGGTTTTTCATCATCCACTAATATCGCTTTCAACTTTTTTACACCCCTTTAAAGGAATACGAATGATTACCGTTGTGCCATGGCCTAAATCGCTGTCTATTTCAAGTTTATGTCCATATATACTTTGGAGACGATTATTTACATTGCTCACTCCTACCCCTTCTTTTTTACATCTTGTATCCAGCAAGCACTGTACTTGATCTTTGCTCATTCCAACACCATCATCTTTTATTTTAATGATCGCCTCTTTATTTTCACTGTAAGCACTGATTTTTACTGTGCCACCTTCACTCTTTGGAAGTAATCCGTGTTTGACCGCATTTTCTACGATTGGCTGCAATATAAGGGGCGGAATCGCTATGTTCATATTGGGTTCAATATCATATTCCACTTTTAACCGTTCTGAAAACCTGGCTTGTTCAATTGACAAATAAGCTTCTACAAGTTGTATTTCTTTTTCTAAAGGAATAAAATCCTCTTGATTTTTAAAACTGCTTCTTAAATAATAACTTAGTTTTAAGAGCAATTCTCTTGCCTGATTTGGATCTGTTCTACAAAATGAAACAATGGTATTTAGCGCATTGAACAAAAAATGGGGTTGAATCTGAGCTTGTAGAGCTTTAATTTCTGATTGACTCAGTAATTCTTTTTGGTAATCAATCTGGCTTAATTCCAACTGGGTAGAAAATAGATGTCCTAATCCTTTGGCTAGTTCTATATCAGAAGAAGTAATGCTGTTTTCTCTGTTTTTGTAAAGTTTTAAAGTCCCTATGGTTTTTTCTTGCTCCTTTAACGGAACAACAATAACAGATTTTAAAGAGCAATTTTTATTAATACAATCTATTTCGTCTCTTTCTTGAGCAACCATAAATCTGCCTTCTTCTATAACTCTTTTTGTTATATTGGTACGAATATTATCTCCTTTTTTATGATGGTCATCGCCTAAACCAACATGAGCTAATATTTTTTCTGTATTGGTTATAGCAACAGCTGCCGATCCTGTCATTTTATAAATAATTTCAGCAGTTTCTTGTGCTGAAAACTCATTGAGCCCCTTCCTTAAATAAGGAAGAGTGCAATTGGCAATATTGAGTGCTAATTGTGCTTTCAGCGCCCCTGCCTTTTCCTGTTCATCATATATTTGCTCAATCAGAATAACAAATATTCCAATACCCATAGCATTGATAAAAGTCATAGGCATAAAAATAAGCCTTACCAAATAAAAAGCCTCATCAAAAGGCCTTGAAATTAATAAAATAATTACCATCTGTATAGTTTCTACTATTATTCCAATTAAAATTCCATAAAGCCATTTGTCCTGCTTTTCTTCTATATATTTTTTAAATCTTCCTCCGATCAAACCGCCTATAATTGTAGATATTCCGCAAGCAAAAGAAGTTAAGGGACCTCCTCGAACAAACATTCTGTGAATACCTGCAATCAATCCTGCTCCAGTACCTACCGCTGTTCCTCCAAGCATCCCTGCTGCTACCACTACAATTGAACGCGAATTGGCTATACCTCCGTGAACTGGAATTCCCCAATAGGTGAATAATATTCCAAGCCCTCCGAAGACAAAAGAAAAAAAGATTTTATCATATAGACTAAGTTTTTCCTTTAAAACATATCTTTTAAAAAAATTAGACTTTGATAGCAAGAATACAAATACTACTATAATTCCCAACTTATTCAATAAACCTTCCAATAAGATTAAAAGCATTTTCTCCCCCTACTCACTCCATTGACTTCATTAAATATTTTAACATATCTTTTTTTTAAATTAAACAATAAAAAAACTCCTGAACGAATTCAGGAGATTGATTTCACGATCTATGCATTCAAAAAGCGGGTGATGGGAATCGAACCCACGTATCCAGCTTGGAAGGCTGGTGTTCTACCATTGAACTACACCCGCATAACTTCGGCAGCCACCTACTCTCCCAGGCAGTCTCCCGCCAAGTACCATCGGCCGTCTATGGCTTAACCATCATGTTCGGTATGGGTATGGGTGTTTCCCA